>CAIYZW010000615.1 GCA_903930725.1 uncultured Bacteroidota bacterium | reverse complement strand
GGGCAGATTCAAAAGTTACAAGGATTGAAGAGTAAAACCGAATTTAGTTTAAGACACAATGGCAGAAAACAAAGAAAATAAGACCAAACCGGAAGGAGAACAAAAAACCGACCCTTTCCGTAATTTATTAAATCCCAAAAAAACCGGTGGCGATAATAAAGGTAAATTCAATTTTTATTGGGTTTACTCCGTCATTGCTTTTGTATTTATTGCCCTGTTTTTCTTCAACAACGAAGGTACCGTTAAAGAAACCAACTGGGGCGAATTAAAACTTATGCTCGCCGAGCAGGATGTTCAAAAGATTGTTCTGGTAAACCGTGAATTTGCCGAAATCTTTATCAAACCCGACAGCCTGATTAAAGACCGCTACAAAGACCTCAAAAAAGAGACAAAACCCGAGATGTTTGGAAATACACCACAATTCACTTTTACAATTGGGGCAGTAGAGTCGTTCGAAAAAAACGTTGACGAAATTCAAAAAGGCAGTCCCAATCCTGTTTATATTCAAAACGACCTTCGCCGTAATTGGGGTGGCGATATCGTTAGTTGGGTCGTTCCTTTGCTTTTGCTTATTGGCGTTTGGTTTTTTATCATGCGAATGATGAGCCGTGGAGGCCCAGGTGGTGGTCAGATTTTTAATATCGGTAAATCGAAAGCCACGCTTTTTGATAAAGACACCAATATAAAAATTACTTTTAAAGATGTTGCCGGCCTCGAAGAAGCCAAAGTTGAGGTGATGGAAATTGTTGATTTCCTGAAGAACCCGAGTAAATATACCGATTTGGGCGGAAAAATCCCAAAAGGCGCTTTGCTTGTTGGCCCTCCAGGTACTGGTAAAACCCTGTTGGCGAAATCGGTTGCTGGCGAAGCCAACGTTCCGTTTTTCTCGATTTCTGGCTCCGATTTTGTCGAAATGTTTGTAGGCGTAGGTGCATCAAGGGTTCGCGACTTATTCCGCCAGGCAAAGGACAAAGCACCTTGCATTATTTTTATTGATGAAATTGATGCCATCGGGCGTGCACGGGGTAAAAATGCACTCACAGGAGCAAACGACGAGCGCGAAAATACGCTCAATCAGTTGCTCACCGAAATGGACGGTTTTGGTACAAACGCCGGGGTAATTATTCTTGCCGCCACCAACCGCGCTGATATTCTGGATCGTGCCCTCTTACGTGCAGGTCGTTTCGACAGGCAGATTCATGTCGAATTGCCTGACCTTGAAGAACGAAAGGCGATTTTCCTGGTTCATCTTAAACCCATAAAATTCGACGATTCGGTAGATGTTGATTTTCTGGCTAAACAAACTCCTGGTTTTTCGGGTGCAGATATTGCCAACGTTTGTAACGAATCGGCGCTCATTGGCGCACGGAAAGGCAAAACGATTGTTGATAAACAGGATTTTATGGATGCCATTGACCGGATTATCGGTGGCCTCGAAAAGCGTAACAAAATTATCTCGCTCGACGAAAAGAAAACCATTGCTTATCACGAAGCCGGGCATGCTGCCGTAAGCTGGTTGCTCGAGCATGCTTCGCCGCTTGTGAAAGTTACCATCGTACCACGTGGAAAAGCCTTAGGCGCAGCCTGGTATCTTCCCGAAGAAAGACAAATCACAACCACCGAACAGCTGACCGATGAAATGACTGCTGCACTGGGTGGCCGGGCTTCTGAGGAAATTAATTTTGGAAAAATTTCCACTGGTGCTCTCAACGACCTCGAAAGAGTTACAAAACAAGCCTATGCCATGGTGGTGTATTATGGTTTGAATAAAAAAATTGGAAATATCAGTTTTTACGATTCCAGCGGGCAGCAGGAATATGCGCTTACCAAGCCTTATAGCGAGAAAACTGCCGAAATGATTGATCACGAAGTCCACTTAATGATCGAAGAAGCCTATAAAAATGCGCTTCAGATATTGCAGGAAAACAAACCAAAAGTTGATAAACTCGCTCATTTGCTTTTAGATAAGGAAGTAATTTTCCGTGAAGACCTTGAAGAGATTTTTGGAAAACGAACCTTTAAACGCGACATCCAGAATGCTATTGATGATGAGATTGAAAAAGACAAAATGAAGAAAAGAGTTCAGCAGGTTAAAGATGAAGTTGCGTTGGAAGGTTCCGAAGGCAAGAATGGAGGCTTGATCGCCCCTGCAAGTGAGACAAAAGCAAATGAGAAAAAGGTGATTACCGGAAAAAACTAATTCAGATTTCGCTCAACCATTAAATTAAAATTCTGATGAACGAGACCACAACACGCGAAAAGATTTTTAAAAGTATCAGGAACGCTTTAATCGAAAAAGTCCAGGTGCCTTTTCCAAACATGGAGGTCGAATCGTCAGTTTTTGTTCCATCAAAAGATAGTCTTGATGTTTCGTTTGCACAGGAATTTACAAAAGTTTCGGGTAAATTCATCTATTGTGAAGATGAATCTGAGATGGCCGAAAAGCTAAAATTCCTGATCGAACAAAACAAATTAGAAGAAGTTTATTGCATCGAAGATCGCCTAAAATCGCTTTTGAGCGAACATGGAATTTTACTGAATGCCACCCCCAACGACTTTACTAAAGTAAAAGTTGGAATTACGCATTGCGAATTTTTAATTTCCCGCTTGGGCAGCATCATGGTTTCTTCACGACAGTTATCTGGCCGGAGGCTAAATGTTTATCCCGAAATTCATATAGTTATCGCCTACACCTCCCAGCTTGTGCCTGATTTAAAAGATGCATTTGTGCAGCTAAAAGCAAAATATCAAAATGTTTTACCCTCGATGGTTACAGTAATTACAGGCCCAAGCCGTACTGCCGACATCGAAAAAACGCTTGTTATGGGAGCCCACGGACCAAAAGAACTTTATGTGCTTTTAGTTGAAAATAATTAGTAGTTTTGGATAAATTTAATTTAAAAATTTAAAGCTATGGAAGACAATTGGTTAAAAGTTTATTCTGCCGGTCAGTTGTATCAGGTCGAATTGGTCAAAGGGATTCTCGATCAAAGTGGTATCGAAAGTGTTATTATGAATCAATCCGACTCTGAGTTTTTGCTTGGTGAGGTTGAGCTTTTTGTTGATCTCGAGGATTTTGAATTAGCAAAAAGTCTAATCAGGGAATTCCATAAAGGTGAATAATTTACTTGTCAGAACACTTACCGGGATTGTTTTTGGAATTTCGGTTATCGGATCAATCCTGGTAAGCCATTACTTGTTTTCACTTCTTTTCCTGGTGATTACAATTTTCGCTTTAATCGAATTCTACAAACTCATTAGTTCCGGGATAGAGGCCCATGTTCAAAAAACCACTGGTGTGGTGTTGGGAGCAATCTTGTTCATCACTTCTGCTTTGGCATCGCTTAGTCTGATAAAAGTAAACCTGATTTCGGTAAATTTGCTTTTTATAGGGCTGATTTTTATCATCGAAATGTATCGTAAAAAGCCAAATCCACTACTTAATATTTCGTTAACTCTCGCCGGAATTTTTTACATTGCCCTGCCTTTTTCGTTACTGAATTTTTTCTTTTCACCTGATTTTCAGTTGTCAAACGAAAATCCTGATATTTTGATG
>CAIYZW010000614.1 GCA_903930725.1 uncultured Bacteroidota bacterium | reverse complement strand
TTTGCTTTGCCGACGCCTGCTATTCCGGAAGTATTTACGCAGGCAAGCCAGAAACCACCTACACCCCGTCATCACAGCAGGAAACCAGCATCGTTATTATGATGTCGTCCGATCCAACCGAAACCTCTGCCGAACATCCTAAAATCCGCCAGGGAGCTTTTACCTATTACCTTTTGAAAGGATTAAAAGGCAGTGCCGACCGGAATAAGGATAAAATCGTTACCCTGGAAGAATTATTTCCGTATGTAAAAGCCAATGTTTTGCAGTTTACCGGGAACCAGCAAACACCGATTATTGAGGGAAATGCTTCCAAAGACATGCCAATCGGAACCATCAACTAACCAATGAAAATGGAAATCCGTCTCTATCCGCCATTATTTTTAAACGAAAAAGGCAAAAGGGAAAATAATGAAGATTCGATATTTCCTTTGCCTGGCAAGGGAACTGCTGCCGATAAGCTTTTTATTGTTTGTGATGGGGTAGGAGGGGCTGCCAAAGGCGAAGTGGCCAGCAGGCTTGCATGCGATTTGATGTCGGCATATTTTTCTCAACATCAAACACAAACAGGCGAAGCAGCCGTTTTGGGAGCCTTCGATTATACAGAAAATCAGTTTGATGCTTATTTTCAAAAAGAACCGGCTGCCAAAGGCATGGGCACAACGCTGGTAATGATGCTCATCCACGAAGTGGGTTTAACGGTGGCTCATTGTGGCGACAGCCGGTTTTACCATTTTCGTAAAAACAGGATTATCTGGCAAACACTCGATCATACGATGGTAAATGAATTGGTCAGGGAGGGCATTATTACTCCAGAGGAGGCCGCTCAACGACCTAAATCAAACCGCATTATCAGAGCCATCCAGGGTTATTCGGTTCAAAAGACAAAACCAGACATTCATTTCATTTCACAGTGTGAGGTTGGTGATATCTTTTTCCTTTGCTCGGATGGCGTTTGGGAAACATTTTCGGATTCTGATTTAGCGGATATTTTGTCATCGAGCCAAACTTTGAATGAAAAAATGGAAATCATCCATCAGATTTGTGAAGCCAATGCAAGAGATAATTTTTCGGCCTATCTTATCGAAATTGAAGATATAAAAAATGGATAGACTACCAAAAGGTCATTTTCAGATGAGATTTTTAATGAACTACCATAAAAGTCAACAATGTCAAGAGAAATAGTAAAAATAGGCCGGCTGCCCGATAATACGCTGGTTGTAGCTTATCCTAAAATCAGCAGTAAGCACTGTCAGATTAAAAAGGTTTCTGATACCGGTTTTGTTATCGAAGACCTCGACAGTACAAATGGTACTTTTGTAAACAGCAGGAGAATCAAGCAAACCATGATCAAACCTGATGACGAGCTTAAACTTGCCGACATGGTGATGGATGCTAAACTTGTGCTTTCGGTTTTTGATATGAAAACCGAAGTAGAAAAAATAAATTATGCCGATCTGAAAAAACATGCCGAAATTCATGACGATTTTCTGAAATTAAAAAAAGTTTACGAGAAATATGTTTCGGATAAAAAAAAGCTGATGATGGGGTCAAATCTGACGTCAACCGGCCTGAGAGCAGGTTTATCGTTGATACCTTATGTTGGAACTGCACTCGGGATTGTAGCCACAGGCATGACTGGTACCGTGCAGGCGAAAATGTATGAATTGGACGAAAAATTCAAAATGGAATATATCTGTCCGGTGTGTTTTCGTTTTTTGGGTATGGAACCTTTTGATAATCTCGCCAAACGTGGTACTTGTGCTTATTGCAAGTCGAAATGGAATAAGGAATTTTAATATTCAGAAAATGAATTTTTGCGGGAATTTTAGAGCCAATAATTAAACAAATCAAGCGTTCAAGAGTCGTTTTAAACATTAGTTTTTGTTTTTCAATATTAATCATCTTTAAAATTTAAGAATATGACAGACAAAAAGCGTGAACGTCCTGTAATTGTCGAAATTCAGGATGAAAAAATCACAGATCCTAAAACAGGCAAAACAATCAGCAAAAAAGCAGCGATGTTGGCTGCCGGAGGTTCGTTACTTGCCGGAAGCAGCCTGGGACTTGGGAGTACAGTGCACAGAAGTGACTCTATTCCGGTTGATACCAATAATGATATGGTTGCCGATAGTCTTTTTTCAGACGAAAATGGAGATGGAATCTATGAAACCAGCGAGGCCATGGCAATTCCTGATGGACCCGAAGCACCTGAAACAAGCCCTGCCGGACATCCTTTCGATGCTTCCTCGGCTCCTCAGGCTTCGGGGATTAATGATGAAATGAGTTTTTCGGAAGCTTTTGCTTCGGCCAGAGAAGAGCTTGGGCCAGGAGGTGTATTTTCGTGGCAGGGCCAGGATTACGGTACTTTTTATGCCGAAGAAGTGGATGAATCGGGTAACCCGATAATTGAATATGATACTGCTGCCGAAAACAATGATCAAAATGTGGAGGTCGAACAACAAATTGAAGATGAACCACAGGCTTCAAACGAAGGAGAGGAAGCTCCCGAAGAAGTTCATGTTTTAGGTCTTGATAGCAATGCTGATGGCGCTGTCGAAACTTATGTTGTTGATACTAATCTTGACGGAAGCGCCGATGCATTGTATGTCGATGGAAATCTCGATGGTCAGATTACCGATGAAGAAGTTCAGATTATTCACGATCCGGCAACGCTCGAAGCAGCAGCAGAGCCAACCGATGGTTCGATGATTTCGGTTGACACCAACGCCGATGGTCAAGATGATGTGTTACTTGTTGATGCCAACAGCGACCTGGTGGTTGATGCCATTGGAGCCGATCAGAATCAGGACATGGTGATTGATGAAAGCGAGGTCCAGATAT
>CAIYZW010000613.1 GCA_903930725.1 uncultured Bacteroidota bacterium | reverse complement strand
GATTGTGTTGAAGATGGCACAGATTGGGAGATTTTCCATTTAAAAACTCACGAAAATCATTTGTACGATGTTCATCGTATCCATCTTAAAAATATGATTGAGATCATGACTGAAAATAAATTCCACGTTCTTAGCCTGGTCGAAGGAACTTCAATTATCATCGAAACCAAAAACGGCGTGCGGGCGAGGTATAATTATGCCGAAACGTTTGTGATTCCTGCAGCAGCCGAATCTTATACCATTATTAACGAAAACCGTTTTGAGGCAATGATTGTAAAAGCTTTTGTAAAATAAAATATCTAAAAATATGAAAACAAGTCTGCTTATTTTTATCGGGTTGTTGGCCAGCATGATGTTGTTTGCACAGACACCACTTGAGCAAAACACCACCATTATCAACGGGTATGAACACAAAATTGAAGGAGTGGATTTTTCTTACCATTCCTCCATCCCGATTGCCAAAGAAAGTATGCTGATCCGCGCCACCGATGGCACCTCCACAATGGAATGGAAGACTTCACCGGCACCGGCAAAACCGGAAACGGAATTTATTTCCTTCGTTTGGCTGGCCGGAGTGGGTTCTTCACCAGGAAAGGCAAGTTTTGATGTGGCTGTCAATGGTCAAAATAGGTTCACTTTCTGGACCGATGGCTCGGACGAATGGCTGCTGAAAGCCGGTGACGGGTCATCGCTGTGGTTTAAAAAAGACATGATTGATCAGCACGGCGACCGGTTCGGGTTTATGTTTCTGACCATTCCTGTTAAAAACCTGAAAGCTGGGATGCCGCTTAAAGTCAAAGTAAGCGGAGGAAAATTCAACAAAACTTCCTGGTACATGACCTTTAAGTTTCCGCTTAAAAATGGGATGAATTTTAAGGCACTTCCTGCCATTTCCGAAATAAACGGAAAAAAATATCAGCTTGGCGTGGCCGGGATTCTTCATTTTGGCGAACCTGCCAAAGCAAAAGTATTTATTGATAATCAACTTATTAAAGACACTGTTGTAAATTTCGGATACAACTATGTGAAAGTCCGGTTGCCGGAAGTCAAACAAAAAGCATTGGTTGATTATCGTCTCGAAGTTGCCGGGCAAAATTGGACAGGCAAACTCGAGTTAAATCCTGTCCGCGAATGGCGCGTGAATTTCGTGCAACATTCGCACACCGACATCGGCTACACCCGTTCGCAAACCGAAATTTTAGCCGAACATCTCCGGTACATTGATTTTGCACTCGATTACTGCGACAATACCGACAATTATCCTGATGCCTCAAAGTTCAGGTGGACATGCGAGGCATCCTGGGCTGTGGATGAATACCTGAAAAGCCGCCCCGAAAGCCAGATCCAACGTCTCAAAAAAACGAGTGGCCGAAGGCAGGATTGAACTTACCGGGATGTATTTTAATTTTGATGAACTCCCCGATGAACAGACACTTGCAGCATCATTGCAGCCCATCAAAAACTTCAAAGAACATGGCCTCGAAGTTAAAGTTGCCATGCAAAACGATGTTAACGGCATTGGCTGGAGCCTTTGTGATTATTACAGCGACCTGGGTGTAAAATACCTGAACATGGGAACCCACGGCCACCGGGCACTGATCTGTTTCGACAAACCTACCCTTTTCTGGTGGGAATCTCCTTCCGGGAAAAGGATGTTAGCCTACCGTGCCGAACATTACATGACCGGAAACACGGTTTTTAAAATCCATGCCGGCGATTTCAATATTTTTGAAGATGAGTTACTCACCTATCTCACTGATCTAGAAAGCAAAGGATACGAATACAACCTGATTTCGATTCAACATTCTGGCTATTTGGTAGATAATTCTCCACCTTCAACACTTGCCTGTGATATGATTCGCCAGTGGAACGAAAAATATTCCTGGCCAAAGCTGAAAACAGCCACTGCCACTGAGTTTTTTGAAGAAATGGAAGTAAAACATGGTAAAGATTTCCAGGTGATCCAAGGCGCCTGGCCCGATTGGTGGACTGATGGATTTGGCGCTTCGGCACGAGAGGTTGCTGCTACCCGCCAGGCTCAAAGCGACCTGATTGCCAACACCGCCGGTCTTACCATGGCCGCTATTCAGGGAGCCAGTTTGCCTGAAAAAATCGTTGACCGCGTGGAAACCACCAATTCGGCGTTGCTTTTTTATACCGAGCACACGGTTGGCTACCACGCCAGCGTGAGCGAACCTTTCCACAAATACACGATGGAGCAACGGGCACTCAAAGAATCCTATGCCTGGGAGGCAGGACGCAGGGCAAAAATGCTGGGCGAGGAAACGATGGGGCAACTTCAGAGTTACATTTCCCGGGAAGCAGATCCTTCGATTATTGTTTTTAACACCCTGAACTGGAATCGTAGCGGCCTTTTTAAAGTTTATATCGATCACCAGATTCTGCCGCGATATACCAATTTTACCATCACCGATCAAAATGGAAAACAGGCCAAAGCACAGCCGGTCGAACATCATTCCGACGGCACTTACTGGGCTGTTTGGGTGGAAGATGTGCCGGCATTTGGCTATAAAAAATATGTGATAAAAATTGATAAAAGCCTTACCGTTGAGTCCCTGCCAAAAAAGGAAACAGAGAAATCAGAAATTGAAAACGAGTGGTACAAAATAACCATTGATAAAGAAAAAGGCGCTATTTCAGGCATTTATGATAAAGAATTAAAAATGGAACTGATTGATCCGAACGCACCATGGAAATTCGGGGAATTTATTTATGAATTGCCTGAAAACCGCTCGCAGATGGAATCGAAACGGCTGGACAATTACACCCGCGAAGCCCCCGATTCGATCTGGTTTGATGCCTGGGAAACCGGCGATGTATGGAATACTTTAAAATTCAGGGCAAATACGCGCGCTGCCACCCGCGATGGCGCTCTGGAATTTGAGATCAGGCTATTCAATGTTACCAAACGCATTGATATGGCCTACGCCATCGAAAAGAAACTGGTAACTGACCCGGAGGGAATTTATATTGCCTTCCCGCTTGCCCTCGAAAATGGCCAAT
>CAIYZW010000612.1 GCA_903930725.1 uncultured Bacteroidota bacterium | reverse complement strand
GCAACTGCCGTTGGTGCAAGGGATTTCTTAGTTGCGTACAATGTAAATCTTAACACTACCTCAACACGCCGCGCTAACGCCATCGCTTACGACATCCGCGAAAAAGGCCGCGTAAAACGTGAAGGAAATCCCATCACAGGAAAAATTGTAAAAGACGAAAAAGGAAACCAGGTTTTTACGCCCGGCACATTGAAATCGGTGAAAGGAATTGGCTGGTACATCGAAGAATACGGCATTGCACAGATTTCGCTCAACCTTACAAAAATTAGTGTAACGCCTGTACATGTTGCTTTTGAAGAAGCCAGCAAAAAGGCTGCCGAGCGCGGAATCCGCGTTACCGGCTCCGAATTGGTCGGATTGATTCCTTTAATAGCTATGATTGATGCCGGAAAATATTTCCTTAAAAAACAGGAGCGTTCAGTCGGTGTTTCGGAGGAAGAAATCATCAAAATCGCCATAAAATCGCTTGGCCTCGACGATCTTAAACCTTTCAATCCAAAAGAAAAAATTATCGAATATCTCATCGCAGATAAAAATCAGGGCAGGTTGGTAAAGATGGATTTGAAAGCTTTTGCCAACGAAACAGCTTCCGAATCACCAGCACCGGGCGGTGGCTCAATCTCGGCTTATGTAGGCGCATTGGGCGTTTCACTTGGGACGATGGTTGCCAATCTTTCGTCGCACAAAGCCGGCTGGGATGCCCGCTGGGAAGAATTCTCCGACTGGGCCGAAAAAGGTCAGGCCATCAAAGACGAATTGATCAGGCTGGTTGATGAAGACACCAACGCCTTCAACAAAATTATGGATGCTTTTGGCCTCCCAAAAGGTAACGAAGAAGAGAAAAGGGCCAGACATCAGGCTATTCAGGAAGCATCGAAATATGCCATCGAAGTACCTTTTAAGGTAATGATGAAATCGTTTGAATCGCTTGAAATTTTAAAGGCTATGACCGAAACCGGTAACCCAAACTCGGTTTCTGATGCCGGCGTTGGTGCGCTTTGTGCCAGGACTGCCGTCAGAGGCGCTTATCTGAACGTAAAGATAAATGCTTCCGGTGTTGATGATAAAGATTTTACAAATCGCTTTTTAACTCAGGGAGCGGAAATCGAGCAAAAAGCCGAAGCCATCGAAAAAGAAATCATCGCCATTGTTGATCAGAAAATCTTAGGAAAATAGGCTTCCTATCAAAACTATAAAAACCGGACGATTAAAGATTGCCCGGTTTTTTTTTTGGATATTAAACTTCCTTTTTATTCCAGTTGGTTGTTGCCGCTACCCAAATGCTCACCTCATAAAGCAAAAGCAGCGGAATGGCTACCATCATCTGGCTTACCACATCGGGTGGGGTGATGACAGCAGCAATAACAAAAATCACTACAACCATATATTTACGTTTCTTGCGGAGAAAACCGGGGCCAACCAATCCAAATTTTGAAAGAAAAAACACAATCAACGGAAGTTCAAAAATCACACCCACAGCAAGTACCAGTGAGGTTATCGTCGAAATGTACGAACCTAAAGTAACCGTATTTTGCACGTCGCTGCTCACAAAATAGGTTCCCAGGAAATTGACCGTAAGCGGCACTATCAGGTAATAACTGAACAATACGCCAATCGTGAAAAGGATTGTGGCGACAAGTATGGCAAGGGTTCCGGTTGTTTTATTTCTGATTTTGAAAAGAAATGAAATATAGCTCCATATTTCGAAAATAATGTACGGAAAAGCCATGATGATACCTGCCACAAACGAAATCGAAAAATGGGTCATAAACTGGCCCGACATGTTGACATTTATAATTTTTAAGGAAGAAGTATCAATGCAAAGTGAGGCGATATTAAGCATTCTGCCGACTTTGCATAAAAAAAGGTTGGTCGGGAAATCAGAATCCAGGGGAGCGAGGATAATGCTGTCGAAAACGATATTGCGGTTAAAAAATGCAAGAATGGCGAAACCAAAAATGGCAATAACGATACGGATAATGTGCCACCTCAGCTTTTCGAGGTGCTGCCAGAAATTACGTTTTGTTGATTCCTCTTCCGGCTCCTTCTCGATTGGCATTTTCTTATTTGATAAAACTTCTGGCATTTAAATCTTTTTTTGAACAGGCGCCAAAGTTAGTAATCTAACCCAAGCAAATCGAAAAAGGAATAACGGGAAGAGAAATAGCTTGCAAGAATAGCTGCCAATTGAAAGGATACCTTAAAATTGGGATGTGGGTTTGTATTTTGAGATTTGTATTTTGAGATTTTTTGCAAAAAAAATGCCTTAATCTCAAAGATATCTATTTAACACCCACCTTCAACCTTTTTGGTTTTAACTTTTTTCTCGGGGAGGACGACCTCTTTTTTCTCGGCTGGAGTTCCGGAAGTTACACTCTGGCTTGATGATGCCTTAATAGCGGCATAATTATATTTTGGGGTTTCAACCTGCCACGAAAGATTTTGGTCAGGGCTTTCAAGATTCATCTTTGCGTAAAAATCCCAACCTCCCTGCATCATTTTTACATTGGTATAGCCCAACTGCATTAAGATCATCCACGGGCCGTTGGCCAGCGACTGGTTTTCGTCGTATAGCACGATGGTTGCTGTTTTGCCTGCATTTTTATCAAAAAATTCGAGGCTTTCCTTTTCAAGAATCCGGTTTGCCGGGATATTTACGGATCCGGAAATATTTCCCTTGCTAAAATCGTAAGGACTCCTTAAATCAATGCAAACAAATTGATTGCCACCCACTTTCATGGATTTTGCCACTTCCAAAGGTGAAATTTCGTTATTGGAGTTTTTTAGTTTTTCGATGGTTTGCTGCGGCGTAAGCGCATATTCGATGTCGGGCCTGCGGGTGGTGATCAATCCAACAATGATGACCGCAACGAATAATACTGATGCTACCGACAACCTTGTAGTTTTATAAATTTCTCTCATGGTGAATAATTTCTTTAGATTTTATTGATTAGCAGCCACCTTCCACTTTCCTGGTTTTTGTTTTTTTGGTAAGATCAACATTTTCCTTGGTCTCACTCTTTTTGACCTCGATTGTTGCGCCAGTAAAAAACTGGCTTGCACCAAGCCGTGCCTGGTAAAGATCGAAGGCTTCCTGTGGTTCGGTTGGTGCAGGTGGTTTAGGCTGCAAGATGGTTTCCACCCAACAGTTAAGTCCACCTTTTAAAACGTGTAACCGCGCTAAGCCGGCACGGCGCGAGATGATCCAGGCCTGATTGGCAAGAATATCGCCGTTGCAATAAAAAATAAAATCTTTGCCATCCTGGGTTAAAACAGCTTTTGATTCTTCTGTTAGCAGGTCACCCATAGGCACATTGATTGCACCAGGCAACATAAAACCGGCAGCATCCTTTGCAGTCCTGACATCAATGAGCTGCACAGAAGGATCGCCTTCGATAATGCGTTGAGCCAAATCATCGGTCGAAATGTAATGTGTGTTATCGTTGAGTTCATTCAGCAGTTTATCGGGTGGAATTTCGGTATTGTTTGGGTTGGCTTTCAGGAAGATTAACCCAATGCCCAGCAAAACCAGGACTAAAGCTAAAATGACGTATGTTTTATTCATTTCAAAAGATTTTAATAGTCAACTTCTTTAATTTTATCCTGGATTAATGAAGTTACGTAAAACGCACCAAGTGCAACAACAATCAGGATAATCATAAACCAACCAACCGGCAGTCCAAGAACTTCATAAACGGTTACATTTCCCAGAAAGCCGGAATTGTAAAAGCTTTCGAGTAAAGGGTAAAACTCCGAAAATATCAGGATACCGACTAGCATGGCTGTCGAAAAAACAATGGCATCTATTTTTCCGATGGCGGCAGCGCAGTAGCTTGTCCCGGGACAATAGCCGCCCATGATAAATCCAAGCCCCATAATCATCCCACCCACAATGGTAGATGCCACATAAGTTGGATTGATGTAAACCAGGCTCATGTTAATCCAGCCCACATATTCGAAGTAGTAAAGTCCAACTGCAGCGGTAATGGCAGCTGTGAAGAAAACCTTGAGAACAACAAAATCGTAGCCGTAAAATACACCGGCAAGTTTCCTGCTCGACGAAAAACCTGACGATTCAAGGATAAACCCAAAGGCAATGCCGACAATCAAAGCAATAACGTTGTTCCAGCTCGGGTCTAAAATATTTGAAGGAATTAATGGTCCCATAATTTTATTTTTTTTGAAAAGTTAAATCCAGAATTTTCTAAATAGATATGCAAAAGCGTAAGCAGTGCCGAAAATTGACATCATGGCAATAAAACCGGCCAGCGAAAGCGTTGCCATGCCGCTGAGTGCCGCACCACTGGTGCAACCCCTGGCAAATTGTGAGCCGAGTCCAAAAGCTAATCCTCCCAAAGCGGCCATTATTAGCCGGCTTTTTGTAGTGATTTTTGGTGAATGTTCTACCACAAACTTTAATCTTCCCGACAGAGCTCCCGAAAGAAATGCTCCGGCAAGAATTCCGATAACCTCAAAAACAAGCCATTCGTTCATGGGATGTTTATCATCGCTCAGGAATTTGCTGTAATAAGCCGAATTTTCGGCATGTATTGGCGCAACCGCATCAACCACGGTAACAACCGTACTTTTGGCGGCGCCACTGGCACCAAGACCACGCCCGGTAACATAAATCGTTGCCAAAAGCAGCAATCCCAGCATTACGCCTCCAAAGTAGGGATTCCAGTATTTTTTCGATTTGTCCATATTTTTAATGATCTATAAAATTTTAAAATAGCTGTCGTTTTAATATAAATAACGGGTTAGCTGCCCGGCTTCTACCATGATGAACCTGAAAATCAATCCGCCAAGCAGAATTAAAAATGAGGTAATGGCAATCGGAATCCGATAGCCGAATAGCTCGAGAATTTCGAGCGTTGCCGGGAAAATCAAACCCAGAACAATCACAAAAGTCCAGAAAGAAACGGTAAAATCACCACCAAGGAACAATTGCGCAGCCTGAATCATTACCTGCGAACCAGCCAATGCGCCCATAATCATGTGTGTGATAAAGAAAAGTTCGATCGCTATAAGCAGCAAATCTATCCGCCCCAGGATTTTACGTTCTTCGTGGCTTTTCGAAATCCACATAATCAAAGCCACACCTGTCGACATACCCGAAACAAGAAATAATGGTCCGAGAATGGCCGTATTCCAAAGTGGCCGGGCATTGAAAGCGCTGAGCAAAATTCCGGTATAAATTCCAAGAATCACGGCATAAATCATCATTGGCCAGGCTACAATTTTACGATTATCAATCACCCAAAGCTCAAATTTTTTCAAAAGTTCAAATTTCCAATCCCATTTTGGAAATACTTCGCGGATGTAACTGGCGCACCAAACCAACGAAATCGGTGTAATGATCATCAATACCCAGGCACCCCAGCCCATTGGCGATTCAAGCCTTATGGTGGTGTAAAGCTGCCAGAAGTAAAGTTTGTGTTTGAGGTCGAGAAAAAGCATCAACAACCCCAGAATGAGAGCAAAAGGTACGATAAACGGCGCCCATTTTACAGTTGCCGGCATTTCTTTTTCTTTGCCAAGAATGGTGTAAAGACCGGCAAAGAAAAGGATTCCGGCGGCCAAACCGCCTAAGAAAAGGTAGATCGGGATTTGCCAGTGCCAGATGTGAAGGTAAGGGTCGATATTTGGAATTTCGCGTCCGCTGATAAATAATTCTTCTTTCATTTTCTAATCATTTTAAAATTATACCAGGTAGAAAATATGAGGATTTGTTCCTGCTTCAGGAGCCAGAACCTTGTGTTTCCTGTTTTTCAAAGCATTTGAAATTTCGCTGTTGGGATCGTCGAGGTCGCCGAAATACATACATTTTGTTGGGCAAACCGCTACACAGGCAGGTTTTTCGCCTTTGGTGATGCGGTGGTTGCAAAAAGTACATTTATCAACAAAACCTTCGGGATGCGAATACCTGGCATCATACGGGCACGACTGAATACAGGCACCACAGCCAATACATTTATGAGGTGTAACAAGCACTATCCCGCCTTCGACAATGTGGCTGGCACCGGTCGGGCAGCATCGCACACAGGGCGAATTATCGCAATGGTTGCAGCGCTCCGAGCGCAATTCGATTTCGACATTTGGATAACTGCCGTCAACGGTTTCGGTTACCCAATCGCGGCAGTAGCCGATAGGGACATTGTTTTCGGTCTGGCAGGCGACTACACAATCGCTGCATCCAACACATTTTCTGGTATCAATGGCCATTGCATATCTCATGATTTAGCCTCCTTTCGCGGGTCTTCGGTTAAAAATGTTACAAAGTTGCCTCTCATGCCAGTACCTCCCATAATGGGGTCAATCTGCACCTTGGTTATCAGGTCAGAATCGCTGGCGCCTCTGCCATAAGCACGGCTTAGTTTTTTGTCGTTGTGGCCAAAACCATGAACCATATAAACCGAATCCCAGCGAATCCTTTCGGTAACTCTTACCTTGATGGGAAAATCAGAGATTACACCATCCTGGTTTTTCAGCCAGATGTATTGACCTGCCATAATTCCCCATAATTTGGCAACTTTTGGATTTATCCATACATCATTTTCCTTTTTGAGGTCGTGAAGATTTGGATTGTTGGCAGTCCGGCTGAAAGTGTGCATGGGTGCCCTGCCATAATTGAGCCTGTAAAAACTTTCGGGTGGTTCGGGATGCGGCGTGTAAACGGGCATCGGGTCAAAACCTGCGGCAGCCAGTTCGGTCGAATAAAACTCAATTTTTCCGCTGGAAGTGTGAAATGTATAATCCGCTCCATCGGCTAAATAAAGGGGGCCACTTTTCCGCTCAAATTTCTTAACACCGGTTTTTTTCAT
>CAIYZW010000611.1 GCA_903930725.1 uncultured Bacteroidota bacterium | reverse complement strand
AGGTAAAAACTGCATTGATTGATGCCGATATCCTGCTTTATGTTGTAGAATTTGGTGAAAAGGAATTCAACGAAATTGTTGCGAACTCCATCATTGAAAGTGAAATTCCAATCATTCTCGTTATCAATAAAATTGATAAAGGACTTCAAAAAGATGTTGCCGAAACAATTGAATACTGGAAAAATATTATTCCCAGAGCCGAAATTGTGCCTGCCTCAGCCTTACATAAGTTTAATGTTGATTTTGTGTTGAAAAGAATTATAGAGTTGTTGCCCGAACATCCTGCCTTTTATCCAAAGGATGAATTAACTGACCGCAGTGAGCGATTCTTTGTTTCGGAGATGATTCGCGAAAAAATCCTTCAATATTACAAAAAGGAAATTCCTTACTCGGTTGAGGTAATTGTTGACAGTTTTAAAGAAGAAGAAAAAATCGTCCGCATCTCAGCGTTTATCTACGTTGCAAGGGAATCTCAGCGCATCATTTTAATCGGGAAAGGTGGAAACGCAATAAAATGGGTCGGAACTAAAGCGAGGATTGACATGGAAGAATTTCTTCAGAAAAAAGTATTTCTGGAATTAAGTGTAAAGGTTGACAAAGACTGGCGAAATAACGAAAACTCGCTCAAAAAGTTTGGCTACCAATTTTAAACAAATCTAAAAAATAAAAAATGACAAATATTTTAGCCATAGTTGGCAGACCAAACGTTGGGAAATCAACACTTTTCAACAGATTAAGCGGAAGCCGCCATGCCATTGTTGAAGAAACTGCTGGCGTTACCCGCGACCGCCATTATGGAAAAAGCGACTGGAACGGAATCGAGTTTTCGATTATTGATACCGGCGGTTATGTGGTTGGCTCTGACGATATTTTTGAAGGTGAAATTCGTAAACAGGTTGACCTTGCCATCGAAGAATCCGACATTATTCTTTTTGTTGTGGATGCCAAGGAAGGACTGACTGACCTTGATAAAGATGTGGCCGCAATTTTAAGAAAATCAAAGAAAAAAATCCTTCTGGCAGCCAACAAAGTTGATACCAATGCCATGATTGCAAATACCGCCGAATTTTACGGTCTTGGGTTAGGTGAAGTTTTTCCTATTTCTTCGATAAGTGGCAGTGGTACAGGAGAATTGCTGGACGAAGTTACCAAGTTTCTGGAAAAGCGCCCGGAAGAAATAGAAGAACCAGATTTGCCCAGGTTTGCAGTTGTCGGCAGGCCAAATGTTGGGAAATCCTCATTAATAAACGCTTTGCTTGGAATTGACCGAAATATTGTAACACCCATTCCCGGAACAACCCGCGACACCATAAATTCGAGATACACGAGTTTTGGTTTCGATTTTCTGTTGGTTGATACCGCTGGCTTGCGTAAAAAAGGAAAGGTTCACGAAGACATCGAGTTTTATTCGGTGATGCGTTCCATAAAAGCCATCGAAAGCAGTGATGTTTGCCTCTTGCTTTTAGATGCAACCCAGGGTGTCGAATCTCAGGATATCAACATTTTACATCTAATCGAAAAAAACCATAAAGCGGTTGTGGTAATTGTAAATAAGTGGGATTTAGTGGAAAAAGGGACAAATACTCACCTCGAATTTGAGCAGAACATCCGGCGCAAAACTGCCCCATTTATTGATTATGAAATCATTTTTACTTCTGTACTCACGAAACAAAGAATTTTCAAAGCTTTAGAGTCGGCCACACAGGCTTACGTAAACAGGAAACGCAAAGTTACAACCTCGCAATTGAACGATATTATGTTGCCAATCATCCATAATTCGCCACCACCAATGATTAAAGGGAAGCAAATCAGCGTGAAGTTTATCACACAGCTTCCAACCCCTTTTCCGGCTTTTGCGTTTTATTGCAATCTGCCACAATACGTGCGCGAGCCATACAAACGCTTTATCGAAAACCAGTTGCGCGAGAAATTTGAATTTGCCGGTGTTCCGGTTCAAGTCTTTTTCCGTAAAAAATAAACCTGACTATGGACACAGGGGTCAGAATTGATAAGTGGCTTTGGGCTGTGAGGGTTTACAAAACCCGAAGTCTGGCTTCGGAGGCTTGTCGTTTGGGAAAAGTCAGAATTGATGATGTTCAGGTTAAAGCATCACGCGATGTCAAAATCGGCGATATTGTGGTTATTCATGTTATTCCTCAATTTACGCGGACTGTAAAGATTTTGGAATTTTTGACGAACCGGGTTTCGGCGAAACTAGTTCCAGGCTTTGCCGAAGAACTTACACCACCAGAAGAATTTGAAAAGCTGAAGATTTTTAATCAGTTCAACAGCGAAAAGCGCGACAGGGGCATTGGCCGGCCAACAAAAAAACATAGGCGCGACATTGATAGACTAAAAAATCTGGACTTCTGAATTTATGCTTACGACCCGTCAACTTTTTTTGAAACATCTGGCCTTACCCTCAATTTATCCGCTCGGCATCGAAATCGAAAGAGCAGAGGGCATTTACATGTTTTCGCCAGATGGCAAAAAATACATTGACCTTGTTTCGGGAGTTTGTGTTAACAATCTTGGGCATCGCCACCCGGCAATCGAAAAAGCCGTTAAAGACCAGGTCGAAAAATACATGCACCTGATGGTTTATGGCGAAATGATCCAGTCGCCACAGGTAAAACTTGCTTCAAAATTTGCTGAAATTTTACCTTCAAATTTAAACTCAACTTATTTTGTTAATTCGGGCAGCGAGGCAGTTGATGGCGCTTTAAAACTTGCAAAACGATACACCGGAAGAACCGAAATGGTGGGTTTTAAAAATTCGTATCATGGCAGCACCCACGGGGCTTTCAGCATGTTGGGCAACGAAGAGATGAAATTTGCCTATCGCCCGCTCCTTCCCGATTTAAGGTTTTTGGGGTTTAATAATTTTGAAGATTTAAATGAAATCACCGAAAAATCAGCCTGCGTTTTGGTTGAGCCAATCCAGGCGGAAGCTGGAATTCTTCTTCCTGAAAACGGATTTTTAAAAGCCTTGCGCCAGCGCTGCGACGAAACCGGCACTTTATTGATTTTTGATGAAATTCAGGTAGGATTTGGCCGTACCGGCAAACTTTTCTGTTTTGAACATTACGATGTTGTACCTGACATCCTTTGTCTTGCAAAGGCGATGGGCGGCGGGATGCCGATTGGGGCCTTCATTTCCGATAAAAAAATAATGCTTTCGTTTACAAATAATCCCGAATTTGGCCACATCACAACTTTTGGTGGCCACCCGGTAAGTTGTGCAGCAGCTTTGGCCAATCTCGATGTTTTGTTGACTGAAAAGGAGATTATTGCACAGGTCGAAGAAAAAGGTTTGATGTACGAAGAAGCCCTGAAAAATCATCCTCTGGTAAAAAAAATCCGGCGCAAAGGACTGTTAATGAGCATTGAACTTGAAAGTATCGAATCGAACTTTGCAGCAATGAAAGCAATGCTTGAAAATGGCCTTATCACCGACCCGTTCTTTTTTCTGCCCAATGCTTTCAGAATTGCGCCACCTTTAATTATTTCAAAAGAAGAAATTGAAATGACGATCGGTTTGATGAAACAAGTTTTAGGCTCAATTTGATTTCTTCTCATCAAAACTTTTCTTAGCTGATTGAATTTCAGCAAAATATTTTCTTTTCCTAATTGAGTTTTTGTAAGGTATTAATATCTATAATTGCACCTGTTTTCTCTCCACGGATCAATCGAGATTGAAATGTTTAACCCGAAATTTTAGATTTTAGAAAAATAATAATTATTCAAAAAAAAATGAAAATTATGGAAAGTAATGACAGGGGATTGTATTATCCCTCTAAGGAGGTGATTGATAATGCCAATGTTAAGAATTATGAGGAATTGTACAGGTATTCGATCGAAAACCGGGAAGCATTCTGGGAAGAACAAGCCAATCAACTCGAATGGTATGAACCATGGAAACAAATCCTTGATAAAAGTAATCCTCCTTTTTATAAATGGTTTGTTGGTGGAAAAACAAATATTATCAGTAACGCCATCGACAGGCATTTGAAAACTGCTACACGTAATAAAATGTGTTTAATCTGGGAAGGTGAACCAGGTGATGTCAGGACTTTTTCTTATCATGCACTCAATCGGGAGGTTTGCCAGATGGCCAATATTATCAAGGCCATGGGTGTTAAAAAGGGTGATGTAGTTACCATTTACATGCCTCAAATTCCCGAACAACTTTTTGCCATGCTTGCCTGTGCCAAAATTGGAGCCATTCACAGCGTGGTGTATGGTGGGTTCAGCCATGAAGCCCTTGCCGACAGGATTAATGATGCCGGAAGTCGTGTTGTTATTACTGCTGATGGGGGTTACAGACGCGGGAAAGTAGTTGAACTCAAAAGTGTCGTGAATAAAGCCATGGAATTGTCTCCCACCATGGAAGTATGCATAACTGTAAAACGAACAGGCAATGATGTGTACATGGAAAACGACCGCGACTACTGGTACCATGATCTCAAAGCTTTACCCATCGCCGGATTTCATTGCGAAACTGAGGTGATGGATTCAAATGATCCTCTTTTCCTTCTTTACACTTCAGGAAGTACTGGAAAACCTAAAGCATTGATACACACCCACGGTGGTTATAGTGTCTATACTTCCACTACGCATCGTATGGTTTTTGATATTAAACCTGAAGACAGGTATTGGTGTGCTGCCGATCCGGGTTGGATTACCGGACACAGCTACATCGTTTACGGACCCCTCATCAATGGCTCAACAATTATGCTTTATGAAGGCGCCCCCAATCACCCTTATCCTGACCGTTGGTGGAAAATGATTGATAAATACGGTATCAATATTCTTTACACATCTCCAACCGCAATAAGAGGATTAATGCGTTATGGCGATTCCTGGCCAAAACGTAATGATTTAAGCTCGCTCCGGTTGTTGGGTTCTGTTGGCGAACCAATAAACCCTGAAGCATGGCGCTGGTTTTATAATATAATTGGAAAAGGTAAATGCCCGATCATGGATACGTGGTGGCAGACAGAAACTGGAGGCTTTATGATTGCACCATTACCTGTTACGCCACTTAAAGCCGGATCCGCCACCAGACCTGTGTTTGGAAACGAAATTTCTGTGGTAAATGATGAAGGTGAACCAGTTGAACCAGGAGAAGAAGGTTCTTTAGTTATAAAGTCGCCATGGCCGGGAATGACTGCGGGTGTTTTTAAGGATCCCAACCGCTTTGTCGA
The DNA here is from genome assembly GCA_903930725.1 of uncultured Bacteroidota bacterium. GTDB lineage: Bacteria > Bacteroidota > Bacteroidia > Bacteroidales > 4484-276 > CAJATL01. The sequence continues at coordinate 187 of CAIYZW010000611.1, read as the reverse complement.
AACATATTGGAGCAAATTTAGCAAGCAAGGATGGTATTTTACTGGCGACTCAGCCAAGATAGATGATGATGGATATTTCTGGATTATTGGTCGTGTTGATGATGTCATTAAAGTGAGTGGCTATCGCTTAGGTACTGCTGAGATCGAAAGCGTTATGGTTACACATCCCGCGGTAGCTGAGGCTGCT
>CAIYZW010000610.1 GCA_903930725.1 uncultured Bacteroidota bacterium | reverse complement strand
TGGCACCAAAATTTTACTTCTTCGATGTGGGGATTGTTAACTACCTTCTGAAAAGAGGCCAGATTGAAATGGGAAGTGAGGCTTTTGGCCATGCTTTCGAGCATTTTATTTATCAAATATTTTATTTCTGCAAATGATGAACTAATTGATGAACCGCGTAAATCGGTAAAATAGTGATCTTATCCATGCCCGAAAAGTTTTCAAGGGAGAGCCTGAAACCCTGCGCCAGTTTTTTTTCTTTTAAGAATAAATACAAACTTTGCATGCTTCCTTTGGTTCCTGCTTTGACTTCAACAGGAACAATGGCATTATTAAACTGGCACACATAATCTATTTCGGCCTGGCTATTCTTTGCATCGCGCTGCCAATAGTACAAATCGGCTTTTTGATAGCAACTTTCAGCTTTGAGCAATTCCAATCCTGCATGAAGTTCGGCAATATGCCCTTTGTTGATGGCATTAAAATCATCGCCAATGATTAAATCACCGATATTTAATCCTAAAATCCGTTGAAATATTCCTGTATCAAAGATTAAATATTTTGTTTTTTTAGGGTTTATTTCAGCTCCTAAGGGAATGCCATTTGCGGCGCTGTGTGTAACAGAATAAACCAAGCCGGCCATTTTCAACATCTCTATGGCTTCTTTGATTTGCAAATTATTCAAGGTAGCCGATGGATAAGAATAGGTGAATTTTGTTGCCACCTGCCGGGCAATGGCATTAAAAACCTCTACCAGCCGGGCGCCTGGCACACGCATTTTATATTTGGCAAAATCGGCTTGAACTGAAATCAACAAGTCATTTAAAACCCTTTGAACTTCCAATAAATCTTTACTGGTCACATAAATGCTCACTGCCTCCGGCATACCTCCGATAATGAGAAATTTCTTATACAGATTTATTAATTTTTGATGTATTGGTTCCGATAAAGGTTTGGAAACAGTAGCCTTATTTAACTGCTCCAGTAACAATTGTTCATTCTGTGCCACTAAAAATTCAGTGAAAGAAAGCGGATACATGAACAAGGAACGAACCCTGCCTACACCAAAGGAGGGAATCTCCGTCAGTGCAAACTCAAGCAATGAACCGGCTGCAATAACATGCAACTCAGCCATTTTTTCGTAAAAATACCTGAGCATGCCAATAGCAGGAATACAAGTTTGTATTTCATCCAAAAACAACAAGGTTTCACCTGCTACAATGGGGGTATTGGTCAATACCGAAAGTTGTTCGCAAACTTCAGATACAGATAAGTTCCTTTCAAAAACCGAAGAAAACAATGGACGCTCATCAAAATTGATTTCCACGAAATAAGTAAAATGCAAGGATAGGTTTTTTACGGTTGACGTTTTGCCTACCTGACGTGCCCCTCGCAAAATCAGAGGTTTTCTATTTTCAGCTGATTTCCAGTTTAATAGTTCTTCGTCGATGGTTCTTTTCAGATACATTACTTTATTATTTTTAATAATCCAAATCAATAATCTGATGCAAATGTAAATAATCCAAATCAATAATTGCTGCAAAACATAAATAATCCAAATCAATTTTTACTTTCCGGTACTGCTTCGGGCAAATGAGTTGTAAACTAGGTCCAAGCCAGATAATGAACGTAAAACGACCCGTTTCGATGCGAATGGCCAAGCGTTTACACAAAGTATTGGATATCGATCCCGGATTGATCCTTGAGTTCTCGTAAAAAAAACACCGGCAATCCACAAACTTGCAGACTGACAGTGTTTTTTCAATTCACTCAGGTTTTGCCTTTACCTGAGGTTATAAATGATTAAACCTG
>CAIYZW010000609.1 GCA_903930725.1 uncultured Bacteroidota bacterium | reverse complement strand
TCCAGTGGTTCAACATCATAACCTATCGTATTATTGGAATTGTAATAATAAATTTGGTTTGATTGGTTGTTCAGGTCATCATAATCGCTGGAAAAGGAGGCACCAGAGTTCCGGCTTTTTTTGTTAGTATGATTGCCATTCTTTTTTGCAGGTACGGGGGCTGCAATCTGGCAATCAAAATCTGTCCAACAAGCCATGTAGGTAATGGCCGTTTGATTATTTGGATTCCAGATGTAGGTTGTTTGGCGGTTTAATGGATCAAAAGCCATCGTATCAACATCAATCGCCCTTCCGCCTGCGCAAGACCACGAAAAGATTTTAAAAAACATCGTGTCACCGGGTACAAAGCCTTCTTTTTCGGGAGTGAAAGGATCATCTCCAAACGCAACAAATGCATTTGCTCCGTTTTGGGAATAGGCGCAAGCCCCGCCACACTTCAAATTACCAACGTCATCCCTGTAAAAACATCCTACAAAATCGCAGGTATTTATCCGCGTTCCGTTGATGGTTACTTCAGCATTACTTTCTATTATGATTATGAAACTGGTGGGCGTAGGAACAATATCCCAACCTGGCGGCGAAATGCAATCGTAATTTTTAACCGCCCCGCCAGGATTTTCATGCGGTGTGGATGATGCGATGGTTTGCGAAAAAGCGCTTTCTGCCTGCAGGGCAAGCAGAAGCGAAACTAAAATTACACAAATCGTCCTTTGTGTGAGGGTTCTCAAAATTGCTAAATCTTTCATGGGACTTGATTCTTTTTAATAATTTTCCGCCAGCGTTCGACTGATCCGCCAGCGTTCGACTGAGCTCACACTGAAGTCTGGCGGACGAAGTCTGGAGCGTTAAACCAAACATGGTATCGAACAAGTTTTGCCATTGTTTTTATCGAATTATTCCACCACAAACTTACTCTTTCCCGCCACGCCGCCATTGCTGTAAACCACGGCAACATACATGCCCGATGGCCAGGATGAAATATCAAGGACAACTTCTTTCTGGCCTGGCACAATCGCTTCGCTGTGCAAAAGGCTGCCAAAAACATCGTAACACCGGAGTTGCACCTGTTGTAGGTTCTGGATGTTCCCAAACTCAAACTTCACAATTTCTTTGGCGGGATTTGGGGAAACCAATACCTGATATGAACAAGATTCGATTGTATTTACAGAAACAATAACCTGGCAATTTGTTGCTGTGTCAGGATATAGTGGCTGTCCGTTTTGTTGGAAGCAAGTAAATGCAAAGTCAGGAAAGTCTACTACAGTACGTGGGGACTGTTCAATTAAGCCGTATGTTGAACCAATTCCTTCTATAAAGGATATGCTATAACCAGAGTTAATGTTCCACCTTTTCCGATATGTACCGCCAACCAAAACGGAGTCTATGGATTGCACAACATCATGGGGAATGAAACCTGGAAAAATATAGGATTCAATGTAACCTTGAACACTGTCTCCAACTTGCATTGTAAAGTCGTAAAGCAATTGTTCTGTACTATTATATGATGGAACAAAATATACTTTTTTATTCGGTTTATCTTGTCTTATGCTCCCAACATAATACCCCTTTGTTGTCCATGTTCCTGATGAGTCACACGTTCCGTTTGCGTTAATAACTTCGATTGGAACTTTAAGTTTATGATAATTGATGGCGTTTATTATTGTATCACCCGAAATTATAATTGAATACAAATGCTCCCATGTATCAAAATAAAGTCCACACGGTTCATGAGAATCAATGTTCCAAACAGCGTTACTATCAGGAAAAGGATGATAAACTGATGTTTGCCCAAACGTTTGCAGGTTTGAAAAAAGTAACATTAGTGTCAAAGAAAGTAATAAAAGTTTTTTCATTTCAATTTGTTTTTATGTGTCAATGCTAATTTTTTATTCCACCACAAACTTACTTCTCCCCACTACGCCGCCATTGCTGTAAACAATGGCAACATACATGCCCGATGGCCAGGATGAAATATCAAGAACAACTACTTTCTGGCCTTGCACAAGCGCTTCGCTGTGCAAAAGGCTGCCAAAAACATCGTAACACCGGAGTTGTGCATGTTGAAGGTTCTGGAAGTTTCCAAACTCAAAATTCACGATTTCTCTGGCGGGATTTGG
>CAIYZW010000608.1 GCA_903930725.1 uncultured Bacteroidota bacterium | reverse complement strand
ATGAACCGCCTCAACAACCCGGCTTTGAGTGTTGGATTGCCTGCTTTTCTTACCAAAGGCGCAGGCATGTTTTCCGGTTTGATGCTCAGCCAGTACACTGCCGACATGCAGATTGTTGAACAACGCATCCTTAGCGCACCGGCTTCCATACAATCAATCCCGGCTGCTGCCGACCAGGAAGACTTCGTTTCGATGGGAATGAATACCGCCATCAAGAATTTCCAGATACTCGATAATGCTTATGGAATTTTAGGAATCGAAATGATGGCTGCTGCACAGGCGCTCGATTTCAGAGAATATCAGTTTGGAACGGGTACACAAAAAGCCAAAGAAATCATCAGAATGCATGTGGCATTTCTGGATATTGACCGTCCGTTGTATGATGATCATAACAAAATGAAAGCGTTGGTAAAATCATGCGAGGTATTGGTTGAAGTCGAAAAAGTAGTTGGATCTTTAGAATAAGAATTTTTTGATAAAACCTGGCAGGAATCTATTGCCTGCCGGGTTTTTTGTTTTTGTAAGTCATTAAAAAACCAAAATTGTGAAAGACGGAGAAAAGGAAGAACTTATCAGGTTAACTGTGGCATCCTACATTCAAAAAGCTACGGCATTAATTGGTGTACCACGCAAAGTTGGAGGAAACCAATTCAGGCACATGATGGCTACTTTTGCCATTTTGATTGATTATCACTACACCAACCATGTTTTGTTAAAAGCGTCATTGATTCACGACCTGTTTGAAGATGTTCCTGATACCGATCGAAATTCGATTGCTCACCTCGACCACGATGGACACAAAGTTGTGAGGCTTGTTGATGAAGTTACCCGCAGGCCAGATGAAACTAAGATTGCTTATCTCGAAAAAATCCTGAAACATGGTTCGCGGGAAGCGAAAATCCTTAAAGTTGCCGACCGTATCAGCAACCTCACCGACCTTCACCTTGACGTGATTATTCTCAACAAAATGGCCAATTACCTCGACCAAAGCATGGAATATATTTATCCGATGGCCGAAGAAGTTGATCACCTCATGGCCATCGAGATTAAAGATCTTGTCGACCGCCGCAGGATGTATTTGGAATCGTGGGTGAAATAGGAGAAAGACGGAAGCCAGCAGTCGCCAGTAGGCAGTACCAAAACACAAAACTCAAAACGCAAAGGGGAAAGCGCAGAGCGCAAAGAGAAAGTACCCAAAACAACGAACAACGCATTCATTTTTACTTTTAACTAATTAATGGAAGATCAATCTGATAATATTTTTCAAAAACCTCAGCAGCCGAAGCGTCCGCCCATGCTTACGGCGCTCTGCATCCTGACTTTTATCGGAAGTGGCATGAGTGGTTTTTCTTTTTTTATGGTTTATTCGGCTTATAACGAAATTTTGCCTCAGCTACAGGAATTTTCAGGAAAATTTCCAGGAATGGAATATATTTTGGGTGCTCCTAAAAATTTCTTTATGACCGGCTTTATCCTTTACACCTTTTCGTTTTTTGGTGCTAACCTGATGTGGCGATTTAAAAAAGTTGGCTTCCATTTTTATACTGCCGCACAAATAGCTGTTGTGCTTTTGCCCATGATTTACATCAAAAATTATCCCTTACCTTTAATTGATGGGTTATTTACGGCCTTTTTTATCATTCTTTATTTCAGGCATTATAAACTTTTTAACTGATTAGTTAAGTTAATGTCTGAGGTTTCGATGACCGGATCAACAGAAAAAAATCAAACATGGAAAATCAAGATAAGGATGGAATCCAATCTCCACAGGAAATTAAGCCCACTCCCAGCCTGAAAAAGCGGCCAATTGGTTTTTCGATGCTGTTAATTTTTGCTTCAGTTTTTAACGGGCTGTTGTTTGTGCTGATGCTGGCCGGCCTTTTTTACAGCGAAATTGTCTTAAATATCCTGCAGCAGTATTACAAGCAGGTTTACATCTCACCAGGTCTGGCTTTTATGTTTATCATGGCCGGAGTAATTATTACCGGAGTTTCTGTTTTTGGGCTCATTCTTTTGTGGCAGTATCGGCGGAAAGGCATCTATTTTTATATTCCGGCTCAAATGGCCATGCTTATTGTGCTTGTTGTGGTTCTAAAATCATACGATTTCATCAATATCGCCATTGCCGTCGTTCTGATGATAATTTTTGGAATTTACGCCAATGACATGAACTCGGGCAAATCTTTGGTATCGCCTTCAAAAAATAATCCTTCCTGAAAATGATTTTGAAGAATGATGCCGGTTTTTCATTCAAAGCATTTCTGTTAAAGGAAGCTTATTTTGACCATCACAGTCATCTTCACGGAGTAAACCACACCTATCGGGTAATGTATCATGTGTTGAATATTGGCCGCCTGGCTGGTTTAAATCATGAAATCAAACAGGCGTTTTGTGCCGCCTTCATCCACGATATGGCTCGTCAACACGACGGCTATTGCATCGGGCATGGTGTTTGGGCTACAAAAACTAAATTCCCGCTTTTCAGGAACCTTTTCATCAAAACAGGTGTAAATACCGAAGGTTTGCGGGCCATCAAATTAGCTGTTTCAAACCATTCAATCAGGCACGAAATCAGGAAAGACCATCCATTTTCGACAACCGTGGCCTTGCTCAAAGATGCCGATGCCCTCGACCGGATCAGGATTGGCGAAAACAACCTGAAACCTGAATATCTCCGGTTCCCCGTAAGTCTTACGCTTATTGATTTTGCAAAGGAATTGTATTATCGCTCGGATAGTGTTGTTTTGAGTAGTTTTGATGAGTTACTTGAAATTGGGAATTCAATTGGGAAACCGTAATACCCGCCGCGTTTTCTGACTTCAAAACAGGAATTCAACTATTCTTATTTCTCTTTTTTAACTACCCTTAAAACCGGAAAACTTTCACCTTTCTTAAGCAAGAAACAAAAATCTTTATATGTTGCCAATCCCAGCATTGATTTGGGTTCGAGGGCAATTACAACCAGATTTCCTTTGAGTTGAGCTGTCGGAACAAACAAATAATCCTCTTCATTTACGGT
>CAIYZW010000607.1 GCA_903930725.1 uncultured Bacteroidota bacterium | reverse complement strand
CCCATCGGCCCCATCGCCATCAAAGGAATCAAAAACAAAATCAACCGGATCAGGGTGGTGGGCAACGGCACAAAACTAAAATGGGACATCAAAATGAAACAATACTGGAGCGAAAACCCGGGAATGCTTTACATCGAAATTCCAGAAACTGTTTTAGATGAACAGGTTACGGTGGTTGCCATTCAATTGGATGGCCGGATTAATCTGTATCAGGAAAAATAGGATTTTTGCAAAAATTTAATTCAACACACGTCTCAAATTTGCTTTTATGAAATCAGGGTCCAAATACATTTTTACACTTTTCCTGTTAGTCGCAGCTTCGATTGGCTTACAGGCCAAATCTCCAAAATACGAAATCCGGCATCTTGAGCCGCCATTCTGGTGGGCCGGGATGAACAACCAAAATCTGCAAATATTAGTTTATGGCGTAAATATTGCCGAGCTTACACCTCAACTCAGTTATCCGGGAGTAAAAATTAAAGAAATTGTTAAGGTTGAAAACCCGAATTATCTTTTCGTTTACCTTGAAATTGGCCAGGATGCTAGACCAGGAAAATTTCTGATTGATTTCCACAAAAACGGCAAAACACAGGTTGGTTACGATTTCCAGCTTTTTGAACGTGAGCCAGGCTCCTCACAAAGGCAGGGATTTAACAGCAGCGACGTAATGTATTTAATTACTCCCGACCGTTTTGTAAACGGAAATACCGAAAACGATAATATCCCCGGTATGCCTGATACGTTGAACCGCCAAAACCCCGGAGGCCGCCATGGTGGCGATATTCAGGGTGTTGTAAATAGTCTGGATTATTTGAAAGATATGGGTTTTACAGCCATCTGGGTAAACCCGGTTATCGAAAATAACATGCCCGAATATTCTTATCACGGTTATGCTGCTACCGATTTTTACAAGGTTGATGCGCGTTTCGGAACCAACGAGGAATACCGGAAACTGAGCCTGGAAGCAAAAGTCAAGGGCATCAAATTGATTATGGACATGATTTTTAACCATTGCGGCTCGGAACATTGGTGGATGAAGGATCTGCCATCAACCGACTGGATAAATTTTGATGGGAAATTTGTACCCACAAATCACAAAAGAAGCCTCAGCCAGGATATTTATGGCTCCAATTATGACAAAAAAATATTTTCGGATGGCTGGTTTGTGAAAGCTATGCCCGACCTTAATCAGCGCAACCCGCTCATGGCGGATTATCTCATCCAAAACTCGGTTTGGTGGATCGAATATGCCGCCCTCGATGGCATACGCATGGACACCTATTGTTATCCCGACAAGGATTTTATGGCCGACTGGACTTGTGCTGTCATGGACGAATATCCAAATTTTAATATCGTTGGCGAAGAATGGAGCGAAAACCCGGCAATTGTGGCTTTCTGGCAGCGCGGAAAAGTGAACCCAAACGGTTATGAATCCTGCATGCCCAGCGTGATGGATTTCCCTTTACAGGGAGCTTTGGCTCGTGGGCTTGCAGCTCAGGAAAACATGTACTCAAAGGGATTTATCGAAATTTACCAGATGATGGCCAACGATTTTCAATATGCCAATCCAAATAACCTGGTTACTTTCCCGGATAATCACGACATGAGCCGCTTTTTTACGCAGGTTAACGAAGATTTTGCGCTTTACAAAATGGGAATCGCTTTTATCCTCACCATGCGCGGAATTCCTCAGATTTATTACGGTACAGAGGTTTTAATGGCCAATCCTGGGACAGACAGCCACGGTATTATTCGAAGCGATTTCCCTGGTGGCTGGAAAGGCGATAAAACAAATGCTTTTGATGGAACCGGACTCACTGCACAGCAAAAAGAAGCAAAAGATTTTATGAAGACTTTGCTCAATTTTAGGAAGCAATCCACGGTTTTACACGACGGAAAACTTTTACATTTTGCGCCGGAAGATGGCGTTTATGCCTATTTCCGCTATGATGAAAAAAACGTTGTGATGGTTGTGATGAACAAAAATGAGGAGGGAAAGTTGGTAGCAAGAAACAAATTTGATGAGATTATTTCGGACTTTAAAACCGGCAAAGATGCTATTACAAAAAAATCCTTTGATCTGAACAATTTGATAATTCCTGCAAAGTCGGTTTTGGTTTTGGAGTTGGCACTGTAAAATCAGTATCCAAAATTTTTTATTGGGGTACTTTGTTTTGTAATGCATTGGCATCTAATTTTGTAGAATATTTTAATACGCATTACAGAATCGCTAATTTTACCAAATACAAACGCTCAAAATTATTTGGAAAATGAATTAAAACTTAAAAGTCATTTAGCTTTTTTCACAAAGAAACTATGCAAGAAAAAGAGTACTTAGATTTTCTAAATGAAATAAAACAGAATTTCATCAATTCCCGGATAAAGGCAGTTAGAGCTATTAATTCCGAATTGATTATTTTGTATTGGAATATCGGTAAGCTGATTTTAGAACGGCAAAAAGAATATGGTTGGGGCAAATCAATTGTTGAAAAATTATCGAAAGATTTACAAAAGGAATTGCCAAATCAATCTGGTTTTTCCTCCAGAAATCTATGGGACATGAGGCGATTCTATGAACGCTATCAAAACGAACCAAAACTGCGACAGCTTGTCGCAGAAATTCCCTGGGGGCATCATTTGCTGATTTTAAACAAAATTGTTGATTTTAAGGAGGCGCATTATTACTTTAAGGCAAGCAGCGAATTGGGTTGGAGCCGAAATGTACTGCTCAATCAAATTAATGCTGATTTATTTCATCGTGTACTACCGGAAAACAAACAACATAATTTCAATCGGGTTCTTCCTGCACATCTTGCCGAACAAGCTGATGAGGCAATAAAAAGCGATTATTATCTTGATTTTTTGGGATTACAAAAGCCGGTACTTGAAAAAGAACTTGAGAGTAAAATGATTGAATACATCCGGGATTTACTCATAGAGCTTGGAT
>CAIYZW010000606.1 GCA_903930725.1 uncultured Bacteroidota bacterium | reverse complement strand
GGAATCCAGTGCGCATCGTGAACCACATGAAAAACATTGGTTCCGGTGGCCTGATAAGCTGCCGGATTGCCCCAACGGTAAAGAAAATCGCCGCCTTTTCCCGAATTTCCCCCGGTATGTCCGGCTGCTTCCTCGGTGGTGGTGCTGTGATCAATTACGTATAACTCATTCAGGTTGTGCGAACAGAAAACAATCTGGTCGAGTTGCTCATTGTAATCAATTCCATTTACATGCATCCAGTCCTTTGACGTGTTGTAGTTGATGTTGAGCAATTCGGGATGCTGAACGATGGACGTAACATAATTATCCTTGGCGGGATTTACACTCTGGCAAAGATGATCCCACACATGCCATTCCCAGACAACCTCACCGGTAGTTGCCCCTGTTTGATGAATTTCGACAATTTTATCGGGCCACATGGTTATACTCTGTGAACATCCTGCCTGACTGGTTTGTGCTGCTGTCTTCAATTCATACGAAATCAACAGCACATTGCCGTTTGGCATCGGGCAGATGTCGTGATGCGAACAGTAGGTTGATGACGAGTAAACATAGCTCCATAAAACCGTGTTGTTCCAATCAACCTTCTGGAACTGGCCACAAATTCCGCCTCCGTTAAACGAATTACCCGTGCGGGCAACGGCTCTTAAAATCGTACCTCCGGGCAAAAGATGGCTCGAATAACCTGTTTTTGCATTTGATGCAAACAACCAGGTGTGAAAGGTTGCCCCGTTGGTATCAACAAGAGCTGCTGTTGTACTGTTCTGGGTGCTGTATAATGTGTAAGCCCCCCATTGCTGGGCTTTAAGTGTTGTGAATGTTAAAAAGAGGAATAGTAAAAATGGAAGTTTGAAAAGTTTCATTGCCGGATGATTTTGCTGTTTTGATGAAAAAATAAATTCTTTATTGGATAATCAGTTTGTGTGAGGAATAAACCCCTTCCTTATTTCGGATCTGAACAAAATAAATTCCTTTGTTTAACCCTTCGTTGTTGATTTGCAGAACATTGTTCTGATAATTATCCCAACTGCGGATTTTACGATTTGAAACATCCAAAATGACAACCTGGTGCAGGTCGCTTTGGTCGTTAAATGCGATGAAGGTGTTGCCAGAGGCGGGATTTGGATAAAGCAAAGTCTTGTTTAACATTTCATTTTCAAAAATACCTATTGTAGCGCAGGATGAACATTCCGAAAAGCAAACTTCATCCAGAACTTTATCTTCGGCAACAAAGACGCTGCGATTGCCGTTGGTTGCACAACCTGAAGGAACAATTTCATAATTGCCGGCAATGTTGCCGTTGGCGTATTTGTACTCAAAATTCGCTGTGTTGATATCCACGTAAGCGATGTATTCGTAAACGCTGCCATCAAAACTGTACATCCTTGTTGTTGCTGGGTTCCATCCCTGGAAACTTCCGGCAACATGAACTCCCTCAGGATTTGGGTTGGGTTGAAGCTGCATCCCGACCTTAAACCGCAAAAGATAAGTTCCCACAGGTGAGTTCCCCCCAAAAGGGAGCGGGCCAACAACGGTGGTATCGTTGGCCAGTGAATCAACATAAATCCAGCGGTTGTCGTTAAAATTATAGCCAACCCTCGATTGCTCCGGGACAAACTCGACATCATACCACTGATCACCGTTCAGGAATTTGTACTCATACTTTGTAAACGTAGGTAAATCAACAACAATGCTGTAAATTTCAGTACCCGGTTCATTGGTTAAAGAGGTTGTCCCGGGTTCCCAATCGGCCGGAAAACCTGCTGCTGCCTGAAAATCGCCCGCAACATGCACACCTGTGGTGTTCGGGCTTATCCCTGTCAAATCGAGCGAAAACTTTACCTTTTTTGCCGAAACAACCATTGTCATCAGCAGGATTGCGATTAAGAAAACGTACTTCTTCATTTTATCAGATATTAGATTTTATGTGGTTTAAATTCGTTTTCGGCCGTTATTCCAGATTTGGAACCTGCCTGAAAATGCAAAAAGACAGACAATCCCGAAATCCATTTTATTCCAAAGGATTATTTTGTTGCAAATTTTCTGTTTTCAAGTGCCGGCAAAATTAGGCCAAAATATTAGCTCACCGGACTTTACTCAAAGTATTGCCATAAACTCGGGGGTTCATTTCTTTTTATCCGCTCTTACATTTTCCAACAAACCCGGTTTTGAACCAATAAAAATTGCCGGTTCATTCATCCAATTATCCTAATTGAAATACTTTTGCTGTTAATTTTTTAACAAAAATTTATTGCAAAATCAGCCAACTAAAATTTAGCTAAGATGTACAAAATCAACACGCACCCCATACTTGAAGTCCCTAAAACCGAAAAAACAACTTTTGCTTTTAACGGTGAAATCGTTGAAGGCGAAAAAGGTTTCACAATTGCTGCAGCCCTTCACCAGGCCGGGTTTCCGGTGCACAGCCACAGTTTGCGCGACCGGAACCGCTCCCTCGAATGTGGGATCGGGAAATGTGGAGCCTGCGAAATGCTCGTCGATGGCAGCATCAAACGAATTTGTATCACCAAAGTTGATGGCGTTAAAGAAGTCAGCGAAATCCCCAAAGACTATACACCAACGCCTGACGTGGTTGATCACCACCAGGCCATCAATGTTTATAAAACACAGGTGGTGATTGTTGGCGCAGGTCCGGCTGGCCTCGCTTGCCGCGAAGAATTGAATAAAAACGGTGTCAGGAATATTGTAATTGATAACAACGATAAAATTGGCGGCCAGTTTTTGATGCAGACGCACCAGTTTTTCTTTTTCGAGAAAGAGAAGAAATTTGGCGGGATGCGTGGTTTCGACATCGCTCAAACCCTTGCCGGGGAAGACCATACCGGGATTTTCCTCAATTCGTCGGTTTGGGATATTTTGGATGGAAAACGCATGGCCGTTAAAAACATCAGCACCGGCGAAATTTATTATGTCGACACCGAATTTCTGGTGGTGGCTTCGGGTGCAGTGCCTTTTATGCCAACTTTTGAGAATGACGATTTGCCTGGCGTTTTCACGGCTGCTGTAGTCCAGAAAATGATGAACAGCGAATTTACCCTTCTCGGGAAAAATGTACTTACCGTTGGCGCCGGAAATATCGGTTACCTCACCTCCTACCAGTTGATGCAGGCGGGGGCCACTGTAAAAGCCATCATTGAAGCCATGCCACGCGAAGGCGGATTTCCGGTTCAGGCAAACCGCGTGCGAAGGTTGGGAATCCCTGTGATGACCTCCAAAATCCTGCTCAAAGCGATTCCAAACGAAGATCATACAGGAATTATAGGCGCTGTGATTGCCGACTGCGAAAACTTTAAACCCATCGCCGGCACCGAGCAGGTGATTGATGGAATTGATGCAATTAATATTTGCACCGGCCTCGTTCAGGACGATCAGTTGCTCATTAAAGGCAAAGAAATTTTTGGCCGGAATGTTTACGGCGCCGGTGATGCCGTAAGGATTGGCGAAGGCACCAGCGCCGTTTTGCGCGGCAAACAGGTAGCTTACGAAATTTTTGAAGACCTCGGCATCCGCTACGATTACGACGCTTATCTCGCCATCTCAAAAGAATATATCGATTCGCAGCAGCACCCCGTCAGGGTAATCGAACATCCGTTTTTTCCTGTCAAGGAGCGTATGGAAGCAAAACCTTTTGTAACGATTGACTGCCTGTACGGATTTGCCTGCAACCCCTGCGAATTTGCCTGTCCGCACGGAGCCATCACCAAAACCTCCACCAGCACGGTTCCCAAAATTGATTTCGATAAATGTATCGGCTGCATGGACTGCGTTTACCAGTGCCCCGGACTTGCCATTTTTGGCTACAACGTTAAAAAAGACTGGCTTTTCCTACCCATCGAATATGGCGTTCAGGAAAAAGCTGAGGTTTTCCTGGTTGATAATAATGGCAGGAAACTTGGCGAAGGCATCATCGAGAAAGTTCTTTTAAAGAAAAATAAAACCAATATCGCCCGCGTAAAGTCGCTCGATATTCACGGTGAAGATTTGATAAAAGTCCGCGGTTTTATTGTAAAAGAGAATTATCCCGAACCTGTCGAACTTAAACCTGATCATATTGACCTTCAAACCGAAACCTATGTTTGCCATTGCGACGATGTTACGCTGAAAGAAATTCTTGACGTAATCGGTGAACGGAAATTCATCTCGGTTGACGAGGTAAAACACACTACCCGCCTCGGAATGGGCGCTTGCCGTGGAAAACGTTGTATCAAACGCCTCAAGCAAACGCTGGCCGGAACAGGCATTTCAATCGTTGGCGAACCAACGCCCCGCGGCCCGCTCTCAAACCAGGTTTCGATGGGCGAACTTTACCCACGGACGGTTCACGAAAAAATTATCATCAGCACAAATGGCGATAAACCCCGCAAAGTGACAGTGAAATCTCTGGTTGCCGGTGGTGGTATTGGCGGAAGCGCCTTATTCAGATATCTGGCGGAAGCCAGTCTCAAACCAGTTTTAATAAATTATGGCCGTGGAGCTTCGTGGCGAAACATCGCCGGGGGCCGTCCCAATTTCAGCCTCCCCGAACTTTCGGACATTGCCGAAAAGAACCTGCAGATTTTTAAAGACCTTCAAAACATCCGCAACATTGACTATCGCCCGATTGATTACGTAACTTTTGCCCATGACGAAGCCATGTACAAAGCCCTCGAAGCTTCAATGGCCTGGTCGGATGCTGTGATGATCGAACCCAGGGATTTCCAGAAGGAGATTTCACCGTTTTTCAATCCCAACCTCAAAACTTACCAGGCCGCACTTGTTACGCACAATTGCTGGCAGGCCACGCCAGGCCGTGTGGTTGACCTGATACGGCAGCTCGGTATCGAAAATGGCGGGCAGGTAATGGAAGACTGCGAGATGATTGATTTGCGGAAAGAAAACGGGAAATATTTTGTGCTGGTAAAAACGCACAGCAAGGAATACATCGAGTACGAAACCGAAATATTCATCAACGCCTTAGGCCCGCAGGGCGAAAAGTTTGCCAAAAAGGTTGGAGCCGAAACAGGCATTTACCCTGTAAAACACCAGGCATTCATCACCCGCCGTCTGCCATTTATGGGCAAAAACGGCGTTCCGCTGCCCATGATGATTGACCGGCGGAAATACAAAGGTTTTGTAGCTGTTTACGGTCAGCAACTTGGCGAAACCGGCCAGGTAATTGGCTGCGCCTCCCCACAGATTGACCCGATGGAAACCGACAAAAACCTTAAAATAAATTCCAAAGAGTTCCTCGAAATCGTTTCTGAAATTTTTGTTGACTGGCTTCCCGAACTCTCCTCCGTTGGCTTCCAGGCTGTTTGGGCCGGCTATTATGTTGAACCGCGCATGGTTCTCGATCCCGATCTTGGCCTGTTTAT
>CAIYZW010000605.1 GCA_903930725.1 uncultured Bacteroidota bacterium | reverse complement strand
TCGAATTGTGAAACCTTTATCTCGGGAACGCCGATAACATCAACAAGTAAATCAATATCATCAAAATAGAACTGGCCGGGTACAAAATGCCCTTCACCGCCAAACTGAACAACTACCTGATCGTAATTAACGCTGTCGGCAGCCACACTGCCATCATAGAAAAGGGTCAACCATTGATCAAAAGCGTAAACGGTTCCCGCCATTTCGGTTTGTGTTGTCCAGGCATTGGCACCAAGCAGGCTGTTTTGTAGTTTTATGGCTAAGGTTGGCGTAAGGGCTCCTGTGTAATTGTTTGAAGAAGGAAAATACGCTCTGATCCTGAACATATTTTTCGAGGTAAGATCCATGCGATGGTCAAGTACAAACTGGGCATTGGTGTATTCAAAAGCTCCCGACCGGTTATAATCGGCTACGTGGTTTGAAGGATTTGTCGGGTCGGTGGTGATGGGCAATTCCATCATATCCGGATCCTGGAAAAACCAGTTGTCAATTGTTGCCCAGCCGTTATTTTCGAAATTATCCCGAACACTCAGGGCAAGGTAAGGTTTAATAACAACCAGCGTTGTGAATGTTACGCTTTGCGCTGGAATAAGGTCGGCATCAAGATAACGGATCACTTCATCGTTTAAAGCCACATAATAAACTGTTCCATTGTCGAGGTCAGCATTGGGATTGATGGTGATCATCGTTTTTTCGGCGTTGATGGTTCCTGCAAAAGGAACGCTGGCGCCACCTGCATTGGTTTCTTTAAAAGTTACAATGTTGGCAATATCACTGTTTGAAATGGCACTTCCGTTGGCCAAAGTTACGGGAACTGTAAAGGTTAATGTCGGGCTTACCGAAATCTCAATTCCTGTTGCGCCGTTTGGCGGATAAAAACTCAGGCTTCCGTTTGCCGATGAGCCATTCAGCTCGAAATTATCGAAATAGAATTGTCCGGGAACTAAATGACCTTCACCGCCAAATTGCACCACAACCTGGTCGTAATTTACGCTGTCGGCAATTGCACTGAAGTCGAAGGTAAGCGTTACCCATTGATCAAACTGGGAAACGGTCATCAAAACTTCGGTTTGCGTGGTCCAGGCATTTGGTCCAAGAAGACTGTTTTGTAATTTGATGGCTGCTTTTGGAAGCAATAAACCGGTGTAATTATTCGACGAAGGGAAATAAACCTTCATATCAAAAGTGTTGCGGATATTTAAATCCATCCGGTGATCCAAAATGAACTGAGCATTTGTCCATTCAAAACTTCCCGAGCGGTTATAACTGGCAACATGGTTAGATGGATTTGCAGGATCGGTGGTGATGGTGAGATCAACAAGTTCGGGGCTATCCTGAAATTTCCAGTTATCAATTGTTCCCCAGCCATCATTTTCAAAATTATCGCGTACATCAAGTGCCAGGTAAGGTTTAGGTTCGATGGCAGTTGTAAACGTTATGCTTTGCCCCGGGATAAGGTCGGCATCAAGGTAGCGGATAACTTCATTATTTAAAGCTACAAAATAAACCTGCCCGTAATTGAGATCAGCAACGGGATCAAGTGTAATCATCGTTTTGGTAGCATTTATGGTTCCGGTAAAAGGCACGCTGGCACCGGCGGCATTGGTTTCTTTGAAGGTAACAATGCCTGCGATATCGCTGTTTGAAATTTCATTTCCGTTAGCCAAAGTAACAGGCACCGTAAAATTCAATGCCGGATTTGTCCAGACATCAATTCCGGTTGCTCCGTTGGCGGGATAAAAACTCAGATTCCCGTTTGCTGAAACATCGTTAAGTTCGAGGTCGTCAAAATAAAACTGAGCAGGCACAAGATGACCTTCACCGCCAAGCTGAACAACTACCTGGTCGTAATTCATGCTATCAGCAACTGCCCCAAAATCGAAGGTAAGATTTACCCACTGGTCAAACTGGGTTATAGTTATACCAACTTCGGTTTGCGAGGTAAAAGCATTTGGACCAAGAAGACTATTCTGAAGTTTCATGGCAGCTTTTGGAAGCAGCAAGCCTGTATAATTATTTGAGGATGGAAAATAAACCTTCAGATCGAAAGAATTTCTTTCGGTTAAATTCATCCGGTGGCTGAGGATAAACTGTGCATTTGTCCATTCAAAACTTCCCGAACGGTTGTAATCGGCCACGTGGTTTGAAGGATTTGCCGGGTCGGTTGTGATGTTTAAAGGAAGCAGATCAGGGTCCTGAAAGTTCCAGCTGGCGATGTTTCCAAAACCGTTGTTCTCAAAATTATCCTGTACATCAAGTGCAAGATAGGGTTTTTGAGTAGTACCACCACACGTTGCCTCAAACGGCACAGTAAATTCGCCTTCTATTAACATCCAATTGCCGGGGGATGATACTTTGCTCCACAAAATATTCAAATTTACATTGGCAGGAGGATTGGAAGCCCAGGTTAACGTCCGGCTGATTTTTCCGGGAACCGTAAAGTTTTCTTCCGAAATTGTTGCGCCACTGCCACCGGTAACAATTAACACATCCACCGGATCTTCGTTTGCAGATGCGATTTCGACAAACATTGAGTTGGCACCCGAATTTGTGATGGTAAGATAAATGGCCGAAGCTACCTCGGCGGGATTGCCGAAATGAAATACTTCTGTTTCGCAGTATTCCGAACCAGTTGTTGATCCTGCCACTGTAAATGCAACAGCATAAGTTCTTACCACATTGCCGTTTGAAGAAGTAACCACAACTTCCGTAGTTCCGGGTAGGGCTGTCGCATTGTTTACGACATGGCTCGCTTCGGGGTCGTTGGTAGTAGCTGTAACAACAGGCACTAAAGTAGTACCTTCGGGCAATTCCATACTATAATTGAGTACTGATGGCGAAAATCCTGGAATGGTCGTTCCATCCACTTTAAGATCACTTAACGTGGCATCAGTACCCGGGCCGCCGGGACTTTTCCAAAAATACCAGTTGTCGAAATAAACAGTTCCGTTGCCGTCAACTTTAAACTGAAAAACATCAGTAAGATTCACCGGCGGAACGAAATAGGATAATGGTATATCAACGCTAACCCAGGCTTCTTCGGTAATTGGCAGTGAATATGGTTTCTCGAGCGGTCCCGTGCTGATCAGCGAAAAATTCAATAATGTCGAGTTGGGTGTCCAGAAATCAACATGGATAAATTCATACGCCGAAACGTCCGTATTCACCAGTTCTGTTCCCTGGTAATTCAGGTTTTGATACCTCAGCGTTTTATTACCGGCAACGAGATAATCAAAAGTTACTATTGTTGATTGTCCCCAATTCGGGTTAAAATTTGTTCCTGCCAAATTTGAATAAGCTTCGCTGTAAATCGAAATTACATCCGCCTGAGCGTGGGAAGGGATCGGTGGCGCATTAGTGGGTTCGGGTAATTGACCAGCTGGCTCGCCTTCGGGAAGCCGGATATTGTCGAAGAGAATAATATGGTCCTCTGTCCTGGCAGCAAAGTCGGGAATGACAACAAGCCTGTTGTAAGTTTTCCCGATCTGGGCAGAAAAGTTGAATGTAATTTCTTCCCATTGGTTGATAAGTGTGTTTGGAATCAGAATTTCGATAGCCGGGCTAAACCCCTCGAATTTTACCCCCACATTGCTGATCACAGTTTTATAAACCATGATTTTTACGGTTGAGTTGGTCGCATCAAAGGTAAACTCACCGTTGTCATCGGTAAAGCATAACGCCCATGGATTGCCGGTTGCTTTTGCCGTAAACTTCGCAACAGTAGCACTGGTGTTTATGCCGCCGCTATGCGGATTTGCAATGAATTCGAGTGGCGGATTGGAAGCGTTTTCGGTAACCACCCAATTCCATTCGGAGCCGGTGCCGGCTGGCTCAAAATCGACCGTGAAGGTGCTTTGCGCCGATGCATAAAAGGCCAATAACACGGTGAAAATTGTGATTAAATATTTCATCTTGAATAATTGTATGAAGTTCGTTAAATTAAAATTTATCAAATAAAGCAT
>CAIYZW010000604.1 GCA_903930725.1 uncultured Bacteroidota bacterium | reverse complement strand
ACATCTTTGAGTACCGGAAAATCAAGTAAATTAGGATCGAAACCCAATTTCAGGAGTACCCAAATCATCAGGATTTTGGTGTTGATATTTCCGGTTCATGTACTACAAGTCCCGGTTTTTTGGAAGTTTAAATGTGAATGTACTACCCGTTCCCAGTTCGCTTTTAACGGTGATTTTTCCACCATGCTTTTCGATAAATTCTTTACAAAGCAATAACCCGAGTCCGGTTCCCTTTTCGTTTTGAGTACCGCGTGTTGTAAAGCTTGTTTCGATATTAAAAAGCCTTTGTAATGCCTGGGTATCCATGCCAATGCCGGTATCCGAAACAGAAATCTCAACCTGACCATCTTCAACTTTTGCGAATACTACGACCTTGCCATTGTTTGGAGTGAATTTAATTGCATTCGAAAACAAATTCCGTAGTGTTGCACTGAGCATATTTTCGTCAGCCACCAAAATAGTGTTGTCAGGAATGACACTGATAAGTTTAATATTTTTTTGAAGTGCACTATTTTCTAAAACATTGAATTCCTGTGTAACAAGGTTTCCCAAAATGACCGAAACAGGGTTAAACTTTACTTTTCCCTGCTGCATTCGAGACCAGGCTAAAAGGTTATCGAGCAGGGATAACGTATTTCGCGCGGTGGAACTTATAATCGTAGCATAGCGTTCGATGGTGGCAATTTCAGTAAACTTTGCTTCATCCTGAAGGAGTTCGCTAAAACCTAAAATGCTGTTGAAAGGGCTGCGAAGGTCGTGGGCTATTATCGAAAAAAACTTGTCCTTGGTCGCATTAAGTTCCTTTAATTCATTTGCTTGCTTCAGCAGCAGTAATTCGGCATGTTTCCGCTGGGTAATGTCTTCAACGGTTCCTTCGTAATAAAGTGTTTTACCGTTTTCATCTCTAAAGGCTTTTGCACTTTCTCTTACATAAATATCAACGCCATCAATTCTTTTCCATTTCGATTCGATTACTTTTACAAAGCCATCGTGTTCGATCTGATCAAGAAATTCGCGACGGTTATAAAAAAATATTTTAGGTTCAAGCTCAAGATTGTGCTTTGCTAATTCTTCAAAACTGTTGAATTTAAGGATGTTGACTAAAGTAGGATTGGCTAATAAAATCTGACAATCTGGTGTAGTCCGGTACAAACCAATTGATGTATTTTCGTACAAACTCCTGAAACGTTGCTCACTTTCGACCAATTCCTGCTGTCCTTTGTGGCGCGAAGTAACATCTCGCAAAATACCCGCATTAAAAATTTTATTTCCATTTTCGTCATTAATTGACCAACCATGGTCTTCGACCCAAATAATTGAACCATCTTTTTTCCTTAAAGGATATTCGCCAAGTTCGTCAGGATTAAACTTACCCAATATTTCATCACGGTCGCTGGGATTTAGATAAATCGTTGATTTTATGTCAATTGATTGCAAATCATCTTTATCTTCATATCCAAGAATTTTAATCATTGCAGGATTAACTTCAACAAATTTTCCCTCATTGGTACTTTTATAAACAGCATCCGGCATTCTTTCGACCAAATTCCTGTACAATTCTTCGCTTTCTTTAAGCGCATTTTCTGCTTTCCTCTTTCCTATAATTTTATAAAGTTCATTTGAAACCAATTGAAGTTGCATGATGTCATGTTCTTTGTAATCGGTAGCTTTGTTTCCAACACCAAAAATCAGGCGTATTTTCCCACCTTCAATTACAGGAATGTTCATCAAACGAGTCAATGCTGGATGGCCTTCGGGCAAACCTTTTTGATTTGGCGACGATGGAAAATCGTTGTAAACAACAGATCCACGAGCACGTACACAATCTACCCAGTTGCCGGCATTACTTAAACCTGATTAAGGCAATTAAATAGCTGAATAAAGAGAAAAAAACCTAATACAATGAAATTCGTATCAGGTTTATATCCAATATGTTAAAAATTTAAACACTAAATCAGATGATTTAAAAAATCAGCAGTTTTTTGATTGGGGAAATTTTTAGAAAAATTCAAAAGTGTCGAACGCGGAAAAAATCAGAACTATCTGTCCTCATATTTCCGTTCACCCGAAATCATCGAAACCTGCAACATACCCGAGGCAGGTGGAAACACACTCACAATTGATTCATTGTAAGCATTATATGGGTTGATTGCTAAATTAAAATCAAGAACTACATTCTGGTCATTGTCTGGTAATGCTAAGGGTAAATAACGTCCACCTGCAAAAGTTACCAAACCAGATGTTTTGTCTTTGAACGGAATGAAAAGTTGATCGGCTAAACCAGCAAATTCGGGTAAGTTTTGACTATAAAATACTGATAATCTGCAATCTGCATCTTCAAAGCTAAATAACAAAGTTCCAAATTCACGGAATTGCTTTGTTTTTCCATCCGACATGAGCAGCGCCACAAATTTTTCTGTGTTGGCACGGACAAGTGTAGCCTTGATCCTGAATTTAAAGTCTATCCCGAAATAGGATAATCCGGCAAAGGATGCCAATTTTTCGGCATTTAACGGTGAAGTTGTCGGATTTTCCATTTTCTGATTTTTCAAATCGCGGGCATGTTCAATGGCCTTGGTTAAAGCATCGGTTTCCTCTGGTGATAATGTGTTAATAAGTGTTTTCATATTTTTGAATATTTTAAATGTTTGTTTGAATTAAAAAGATAAATTTGAATGTTTATTTCAATAATCGAAACGATGAACAAAAATAGTCAAATATTGTTCATTTTTAACAAATTACGGACATTTTTTATGGGTAAAACAGACCACCAGGTTTTAATAATCATACCGATTTTTATTACCTTTAAATGTTCATTTTTAAACATGTGATCAACATAATGCAGATGAAAAAAAACATTTTTACTCTCTTTTTCATTGTTTTTTCGCTCATGCTTATTAAAGCAGAAGTTAAAAGTCAGTCTGTTTCTGACAGCCTTCTTAAAATTATTGCTTTAAACCCGGATGATGAGAAAACAAATAATGACTTTATCCGGCAAATTTCGATCGAAATGTACAACGACCCTGATATTGCGCTGATTAGTGTAAAAAAGGCCTTGCAATTAACACAAACAAGTACCAATTTTAGGAACATCACCCGGTTGACAATGTACACCGGAATTATTTATGACCTCAAAGGATTGTATGATTCAGCCTTCCTGATGTACGACAAGGGTTTAACCATAGCCGAAGAAAGAGATTTAAAAATTTATAAAGGCGAACTTTGCAACAATTACAGCATCACACTGGCTGTTGTTGGCCAAATGGAAAAATCCATCGAATATGCCTTAAAAGCGCTTGATATCTTTGAAAGTGCCCACGATACCTTGTTATTAGGTAAAATCTACAACAATCTTGGCTCGCGTTACTCCGAACTTCAATATTATGAAAAAGCCCTCGAGTATTATCAAAAAGCAAGTTTTATCAACGAAAGGTTAAAAGACAAAAAGAAACTGGCATACAATTATGGAAACATTGGACTGCTTTATTATGAAATGAACCAGAATGATAAAGCATTGGAGTTTTTCCAGAAATCAATAATGTTGCAGGATACTGTTTTAAACAAATACGATTATTCAATTGCCCTTCACAACCTGGCTTTGGCTTATCAGCGCCTCAATCAAAACAAAACTGCTTTACTTTACGAAAAGAAAGCTTTTGCAATCGCTACCGAAATTAATGATGAGCTTGGTAAAATTGCTTCTTTAAATGGCATGGCCTCAATTCATATTGTAATGGGAATGCCGAACGATGCACTGGAATATTTCAGGCAATCCGAAATTCTGGCTCAAAAGATAGGAGCAAGGTATTACCTGATGAAGATTTATGAAGGCAAAGCTAACCTTTTTGCCCTTATGAAGGATTACCAGCAAGCTTATGATTACAATCAAAAGCTTACTGCCCTTAAAGATTCCATCATGACTATTGAAAAGGATAAAGCGGTAAGGAAAATCAAGGATTTTGAAAATGAAAAGAAGCAACAGGAAATACAAATTTTAACTAAAGATTCTGAAATACAGAGACTTAGTGCCAAACGACAAAAAATTATCCGAAATTCTGTCAGCATTGTCGGGATTCTTCTGTTATTGCTTGCAATACTGCTGTTTAACAGGTATCGCTACATCAGGAAAACCCGAAATGAACTTGCCGATAAAAATAAGATTATCAATTTTGAAAAAGACCGGTCTGATAAATTGCTGCTCAATATTTTGCCAGCCGAAACTGCCGAAGAACTTAAAGAAAATGGGACTTCCGTAGCCCGGCAATTTGAGATGGTCACGGTAATGTTTACTGATTTTAAAGGTTTTACCTTTTTAGCCGAAAAAATGTCGGCACAGGAACTTGTAGCCGAAATAAACCATTGTTTTAAAGCTTTCGATCAGATAATTTCGGAGCATAACATCGAAAAAATTAAAACCATAGGCGATGCTTACATGTGTGCAGGCGGACTTCCGGTTACCAACACCACCAATCCGGTTGACGTGGTCAAAGCTGCAATCAGGATTCAGCATTTCATGGAAGAATTAAAAATCCAGAAAAAATCGGAAGGTAAACCCTATTTCGACCTAAGAATTGGCATTCACACTGGCCCGGTTGTAGCTGGTGTTGTGGGCTTTAAGAAATTCCAGTACGACATCTGGGGCGACACAGTAAATATTGCTTCGCGCTTGGAATCGAGTGGTGAGATTGGGAAAGTAAATATTTCGGAAAGCACCTATAAAAAAATCAGAGATCAGTTTACCTGCATTTACCGCGGAAAAATTGATGCTAAGAATAAGGGGGCAATTGATATGTATTTTGTTGTCGTTTAATAGTTTAATACCCAATATTGTATCAAAAGTGTGTGTAAAAAGGTAGGTAAAAAACAAAAGTCACTTGTAACCAAGTGACTTTTGTTTATTTATCAGAATTATTTGTGATCCAGCTGGGACTCGAACCCAGGACCCACGGCTTAAAAGGCCGTTGCTCTACCGACTGAGCTACTGAATCATCATTTTTTGGGATGCAAAAGTACAATCAATTTTTATAAATACAAACTTAGCTTTACTTTTTTTCCTGACAATGATTTTGTTGAATGGTAACTTTATGTCTATCAATTAATTAAAAATGAAAATCATTACAATTTTGGTTAACTAAACTTTCCAAAAAGCAATAAAACAAGGGATTTTTTTAGATTTTACCTGATTTTCCCAAGCCTGATAGCTCAATTATTTCCGGAGATTTATTAAAAATGTGCATCAGAAAATATCCAGAGGCCCCAGGCCCTCGCGGATTATCGTAACCTCAGGACCAGTACAATCTAAAATTGTTGATGCGAGATTACCTCCAAAACCGCCATCAATCACAATATCAACCAAATCGCGATATTTTTCATAGATTAGTTCAGGATCGGTGGTGTATTCGATCAACTGATCTTCGTCGTGAATTGAAGTTGACATGATGGGATGACCGAGCTGGCGTACAATTTCGATAGGAATATTGTTATTTGGAACCCTGATTCCAACGGTTTTCTTTTTTGATTGAATGTATTTTGGAACGGTGTTGTTGGCTTCAAGAATAAAAGTGTAAGGACCTGGCAAAACACGTTTCATTAATTTAAAAAGATTGTTGTTGAGTGGTTTTGCAAATTCAGATAACTGACTTAGCTCATGGCACAGGAACGAAAAATTAGCTTTTTCAGGTTTGATTCCTTTAATCCGGGCAATCCGCTCAATTGCTTTGGATTTAAAGATGTCGCAGCCCAGGCCGTAAACCGTATCGGTGGGGCAAATAATAATCCCTCCATCACCAAGACATTCAACAACAGTCTTAATCTGCCTCTGGCTGGGATTTTCCGGATGAATTTTGAGTAGCATAAAATAATGGAATTCAATAAACCCTGCAAATTTACAAAAACAAGAATCAGTTTTTATTAAAGTTGAATAAAAAGGCTAACCGAACACAAAAATCAATTGATTGGTTGATAGGAAACCGTTAAAAATCAGGAAAGAGACTTTGGAGAAGGCTCATTTTTGAATCCATGAAACAAGTGGTTAATAAATTATTTAGATGGATTTTTATAGGTTGGTGGAGGGAAATAAAAAATGGGTAAGCTACCTATATCGCACCGCTACAACCACTTACCCTTGCTACCTTCCGATCCTGGGGGATTTCAGCGGGAGCTGGTCGTATAGGACTTACCCGCAGCAAAAATAGTATTTTAAAGGTAAACAGCAATTTTTTTTATAAATTTTCCCTGATACAGCTTTGATTATTACATTTGCCTTTTAAACTAAAAATTTCAATCCTATGAAAGAAAATGTATCTCTAAACAAGCAAATGGCGCTCACAAACGGCTCGATCATTGGCATTGCACTCATTTTTTATTCACTACTACTCTGGGTGCTCGACGTTGATCGCGAAAATTGGCTGCAATACTTTTCCTACCTGATTATGTTGGTAGGTGTTATTTTAGCTGTGAAACAATATCGCGAAAAAAATAATGGTTATCTCACTTATAATCAGGCTTTTTCAAATGGTTTTTTAACCTTGTTTATTGCTGGGATTTTATCGGCGGTTTATGTTGTCATTTTCTTCCAGTTAATTGCACCTGGTGAGGTTGATAAAATGATTGAAATGGCTGAAGAAAAGATGTATGAAAGTAATCCTGAGCTTACAGAGGAACAGGTAAAAGTAGCAATGAGCTATGCAAAAATGTTTATGACACCCTGGGCAATGGCTATTATGGTACTGATTTTCAATACACTGGCAAGCCTACTTATTGGTGCAATTGTGGCAGCCTTTATGAAAAAGGAAAAAGAGCTATTTAATTAATTTTTAAAATCTTTTAATGGACATTTCAATCATAGTGCCCCTTTATAATGAGGAAGAATCGCTTGGCGAGCTGACCGACTGGATTTTTCGGGTTGTTGACAAGGAAAAGCTTTCGTGTGAAATTATCTTTGTTGACGATGGCAGCACCGACAAATCCTGGAATATTATCGAAGATTTGAACCGGAAAAACTCAAATGTTAAAGGCATCAAATTCAGAAGAAATTATGGGAAATCGGCTGCTTTAAACCGCGGTTTTGACCTTGCCCAGGGCGAAGTAGTTATTACGATGGATGCTGACCTTCAGGATAGCCCGGAGGAAATTCCCGATTTGTACAAACTGATAAAAAATGATGGTTTTGATGTTGTTTCGGGTTGGAAGAAAAAACGCCACGACCCGCTTGGAAAAAGGCTTCCATCAAAATTTTTTAACTGGACAACCCGTCGTATTTCAAAGCTAAAACTCCACGATTTTAATTGTGGCTTGAAAGCCTACAAAAACGTTGTTGTTAAAAATATCGAGATTTATGGCGAAATGCACCGCTACATCCCGGTAATTGCCAAGTGGGCGGGCTTTGCAAAAATCACCGAAAAGGTTGTAAATCACAATGCACGCAAATATGGAAAGTCAAAATATGGCCTCGAAAGAATCATGAAAGGCTACCTCGACCTTATTTCGCTGACTTTTGTATCGAAATTTGGTAAACGACCCATGCACTTTTTTGGGTTGATCGGAACATTGCTTTTCTTCGCTGGTTTTATCATTGCAGCCTATCTTGCTTACGCTAAGTATTTTATGTTGGAATTTAAAATGACCGACAGGCCTTTGTTTTATTTTGGATTGCTGGCCATGGTGATGGGAACACAAGTGTTTGTTGCCGGTTTTTTAGCAGAAATGATTTCAAGGAACTCAACTCACCGAAATGAATATTTGATCGAAAAAGTGCTTGGCGAAAATTCAGAAAAAAAATAATGAACTCATCAAAAAAGGCAAGAAAAATAATAATTTTAGGCTCAGCCCACCCATTACGAGGTGGGCTT
>CAIYZW010000603.1 GCA_903930725.1 uncultured Bacteroidota bacterium | reverse complement strand
CGCCGACAAATTCCCTGCCGATACACTTGCTCCTTCGTACATTTTTAAAGCCGGCGATATTGCCATGAACACCAACCGTTCCATGGAAGCCATCAAATTTTATGACCGTATTCTTACCGATTTTCCCGATTATCGTAAAGTTCCGGAAGCATTGTTTTTAAAGGGCTATGTTTACGAAAACAACCTCGGCCGGCTCGATAAAGCCAAAGAAATTTATGAAACCTTTATGGCGAAATATCCCGACAACGAATTTGCTGATGACGCCAAAGTTTCACTTCAATATTTGGGCAAATCACCTGAAGAATTAATTGAGATTTTCCAGAAATCGGATTCCACAAAAGTTGTTGGAAAATAGTTGGTTAAATTTATCTGAAATTTTAAATATTCCTTAAATATCAGGAGTTTACGAATTAAACTCCTTCTCAAGGAAATTTCTAAGGTTGGTTGGGCTGACATTATGGATCAGAACACCCTTTTTGCAATAAGATATTTCACCGGTTTCTTCGGAAACGCTGATGGCGACAGCATCAGTTTTTTCAGAAATTCCTACTGCGGCACGGTGCCGGAGGCCAAGCCTGACCGAAATTTTTTGTGTACTCGAAACTGGCAAAATACTCCTCGCCGACCTGATTTTATTGTTCAGGATAATCACGGCACCATCGTGTAACGGGCTGTTTTTGAAGAAGATGTTCAATAAAAGTTCATCCGAAATTTTGGCGTCTATAATCTGGCCTGTGTTGATGTACTGCCGTAATTCGTTAACTTTTGCGAGGATGATAAGTGCGCCTGTTTTGCTGGCCGACATTTTGCGACAGGCAGTTACGATAGGGTCAACTTCCAGAAGTTGAATATGGCTGTCGCCAAATCGGAAAAACCGCAGCCTTTGCCTTGTTTTGCTCACGAAACGTGGGGTTCCGATCATC
The DNA here is from genome assembly GCA_903930725.1 of uncultured Bacteroidota bacterium. Lineage (GTDB taxonomy): Bacteria > Bacteroidota > Bacteroidia > Bacteroidales > 4484-276 > CAJATL01. The sequence continues at coordinate 2,543 of CAIYZW010000603.1, read as the reverse complement.
AATAAAAACTGGCGGATTTCAGGCTGAAACACAACAATCAAAGCAATAAAACCTACCGAAATAAAGGCACCGAGGATTTCACGGAACATTTTCATCTGCAATGCCGAAACAAGTTTCCAAAGCAGGAAAATCGCAACAATGCCAAAAAAGATATTGATGGCAGCAGTTCCTTTTAACAAGTTGTACAATTCGTACAGTAGAAAAGCAACCAAGAGAATATCAATCGCATCAGTAAGCTTGATGTCAATAAAAAGTGTGATGAAAAGGTTTAGCATATCGTTTTTAAGCTGGCTCCAAAAATAAACATTTAATCCCGAAACGAGGACTGAAAGTAAAATCAGATCAAAAAATTCTATGTAAACACCTGATTTTGTGTAAATAGTGATTTGAAAATCTATTCGGGATCAGGGTTGTTCCTTGGTATTCCGGTAATAATTTACAAGCTTAACTGCCTCCACCGCTTCTTTAACATCATGAACCCTTAAAATATCTGCACCATTAAGCAGGGCAATAGTGTTTAAAACTGTTGTTCCATTTAAGGCATCCGCAGGTTGGATTTCAAGGACATGGTTGATCATTGATTTACGCGAAACCCCTGCAAGAACAGGGAAACCAGCATTTCTAAACCTTTCAAACGATGAAAGCAGCCGATAATTTTGTCCTACAGTTTTTCCGAACCCAAAACCCGGATCCAAAATGATATTTTCGCTAACGCCAAACTTTTCGAGTTTTCTAAGATTTTCGGTAAAATACTTTAAAATATCTCCAACAACATCTCCATAAACAGGGTTTTGTTGCATTTTATCGGGCTTTCCCTGCGTGTGCATCATGATGTAGGCTACCTTTAAAGCTGCTACGGTTTTAAACATTTCATCGTCAAATTGCCCGCCCGAAATATCGTTTATTATGTCTGCACCTTCGGCCGCTGCTTTTTTTGCAACTGCGCTTCGCCAGGTATCAACCGAAATAATTATTTGGGGAAATTTTTTCCTGACCACCGGCAAAATATCTTTTAACCGCCTCCATTCGTCTGCTTCATCAATTTCGATTGCATTTGGACGGGTTGAAACTGCACCAATATCAATAATGGCAGCACCTTCCTGAACCATCTTTTCAACTTGTTCGATGGCATTATCAGCATTAGCATATTGCCCACCATCGTAAAACGAATCGGGTGTAATATTTAAAATCCCCATCACTGCGGGTGTTTTTAATTCGAGAAACTTGCCTTTACAATTCAAATTCAACATTTTACAGATATTTTAATCCTGATAGCCAAAAATTTACATATCATTAACACGAAGCGAAAATAAACCATTTTATCTTTGAAGAAATTTTTAAAATTATGCACTCAAAATATTTTAATATGCAAACGAACAGGTTTTTACACGGTTTCACATTTATGGTGATATTTGTTTTTATCTCGTTATCGCTTGATGCTCAACAAACTGAGGAACCAAAACTTAGCCGCGAAGAAATGCAGCTTCAACGGGCACAGCAAAGCGTTCAACGTGCAGAGGCATCACTTGCACGCGCTCAGGCCTATCTTGATGAAGCCGACAGCCTTAAAAATGCCGGTACCAGGATGATAACTGAGGCGAAAGAAGATTTAAAAGTTGCCAAAGATGAAAAAGCTACCCTCGAAAAAAACTATAGCAACAGTTTAAAAGCTCTCGAAAAACAAGCCAATAATAAAGATAAAGCCACTGCCGATAAAGCCAAAAAGGAAATGAGAGACCTCACCGCAAGCCATCGCGAAGAACTCAGGTTGGCTGATGAAAAAATAAAAACGGCCAACACAAAATACGACAATGGTCAAAAAAATATCACAAAAGCCAAAGAAAAGGAAAAAGTTGGCAACGAAAAACTCAAGCCAGCTCAAAAGGCAGTTGCCGAAGCCGAAAAGAAACTTGAGGCAATAACTGGCGCATCAGACAAGGAAACCGACGACGCTAAACTGGAAGAAGATCTCAACAAAAAAGACAAGAAAAAGAAATAGTTCATTAACTTGTTGATTTTAGCTATTTTAATTTCACATTTTGATTACAGATGGAAAAAACCAACCGCCAGTTTGAAGCAGCCATTGCCGAATGCAGGGATCTTTTCGAGAAAAAAATGAAAGACTACGGCAGCGCATGGCGGATTTTGCGCACCACCTCTCTCACCGACCAAATTTACATCAAAGCCAACCGCATCCGAAGCATCGAGCAAAAAGGGGTTCAAAAAGTTGACGAAGGCATCAAAGCTGAGTTTATTGGGATTGTAAATTATTCGGTGATGGCACTGATCCAGCTCGAATTGGGCATTACCGACCAAATCGATCTCAAACCCGAAGAAGCTTTAAAACTTTACAATCGTCATATTTATACTGCCAAAGCGCTGATGCAGGATAAAAACCACGATTACGACGAAGCCTGGAGAAACATGCGGGTTTCATCTTACACCGATATCATCCTGATGAAACTCCTTCGGGTAAAGCAAATTGAGGATAACCTCGGTAAAACAACCGTCTCCGAAGGTTTGGACGCAAATTACAGCGACAT
>CAIYZW010000602.1 GCA_903930725.1 uncultured Bacteroidota bacterium | reverse complement strand
CCCTGAACTGCATCTCGTTTTTTGGCAGATCTACGTAAACCAGGAAGCCTTCAATGCCAGACAGCACAGCGCCGGAGCCATAAATGATATTTAAATCAAATCCTTTTGCAGGGAAAAGGCTTGGTAATTTCTTCTTATCAAAAAAGTCAATCAGGTTTAGCGTGGTTCTTGTCCCGAAAAGTGGATCATCACCACCAAGAAAAGGTTCGGTTAATTTATCAATCTCGGGATAGGGGAGGAGGGCAACAGAAACATCAATCCAGTTTACCGAAATCCCGGATTCTTCGAAAAATGGTTGGAGGTTTAATCTTAAATCCTCAAAAAAAACACCCAGGTAACCGTCAATAATCACGATCGAATGTTTCATGATTTCGGTGGCAAACGAGTCAAAACCTTTAAAAATGAGTCCTTCGCCCAGATAATGCGTGGGATAAATATCATATTTCCCTGGTGTTTTCTCCGGTTTTGTTGGAGGCATCAGGTGTTGTTTGGTTTTTCGCCAGATGTTGTTTGGTTCAGTCATCAAACTTTTTTATCAAAATTATTTTCCACTTTTCGACAGCGCGAAAACCGAAATAATTACCAGATATAAGGCACAGGCTACAAAAACGTACATTCCGGCAGTAAGGCTTAGCATGTCGGAAACACTTCCGGCCAGCGGCGGAATAAATGCACCGCCCGAAACGGCCATAATCATCAACCCGGATATTTCGTTGGTCCGGTTGGTGAATTTCCCGACAGTAATCGAAAAAATGAGTGGGAAAATATTTGAACCCGCCAGGCCGATCAGAAACATCAATGTGATGGCAACAAACGCGCTTGGAGAATACAAAAAAGCCAGGAGTGTAACCAGCGTTGCGATGGTTGAATAAAGTAGAAATTTGCCCGGATGCAGGCGGGTTAATAACAATGCGCCGGCAAATGTGCCGAGCATTTTACCAAAAAAGTAAAGGCTTCGTCCCTGCATGGCGGGCTCGCTGTCCATGCCAAGTTTATCCATCAGGAACTGTCCGGAAGTTGAGTTTATCCCGACATCAATTCCGACAATGAAAAATATTCCAAAAACCATCAACAAAACAAAAGGATTGCCGAGCAAGCTAAACGCAGACCCGAAAGTTGCTTTTTTTTCGGTTGATACAGTTTCGGTGATTGGTGTAAAATGCAGCCAGACAACGGAAATTATCGAAAAAAGGCCAAACACCACAAAGACGATTTTCCAGTCACCAAAATTTGAAGCAAACCATGCAGCCAAAAATGGTGCAACCATCGAACCGATCGCTTTTACAAATTGTGAAAAACTCAAATAGCTGGATCTGTGGTTTGGTAAGACGATAGCGACAAGTAACGGATTTGCCGAAACCTGAATGATTGTGTTGCCGATGCCCAAAAGCACAAAACCTGCCAGCAAAACTGGAAACGAATATATGGCGAAAGGCAGCAACAAGCCGGCAGCAGTCACAATCATCCCGATATTTACCATGTTGCGCTTGCCAATCCTGTCCTGCAAAATGCCGATGGGCAGCGAAAGGACGAAAAACCAGACAAACACCGCCAACGGGATCAGTTGAGCGAGTGTGTTGCTCAGGTTAAAGTCGGTTTTGGCGTTGTCAACACCTATGCCCACCAGGTCGCAAAAACTCATTACAAAGAATGAGAACAACACGGGCATCACGGCTAAGAGCGAATATTTTTTGGTGCTCATTTTTTTTGGTAAGATTAGTTATTTTTAAGTTTCGAATAAAATTCATCATCGCATAAACTGGCGCTTCCAATCAGGGCTGCATCTTCCTGAAGCGTCGAAATCAAAACCTCCACATGAAGCTGGTTATTTTTGAAAACCCGCACCAATTCATCTCCGAAAAGCGGGTAAGCTGCCGAGATATTACCGCCGATTACCAAACATCCGGCATTAAATGATTTTATCCAGGGCGAAAGAAAGGTGCCCAGGTTTTGCCCAAAGGTTTTGAAAAGTCCTCTGACAACTTCATCAGATAAAGCCATTTCGGCAAGGGTTTTCACCTCTGAAATTTCTTTACCGGTAAGTTTTTGAAATTCCTCTAAAAACCATCGCGTCGAAAAATAGTCGTCGGCAATTGAATCTCCAAAAGGAATATGATATAAAAAACCATCGTCTGGTACTCCGTCGTATCCTGAGACAGGGAGGTGATTTTGAATAAAAGTGGTGCCAAAACCGGTTCCAAGCGTGATGGCCAGCAGGCGGTCAAATCCGGCAGCCCGACTCTGAAATGATTCGCCGATGGCAAAACAAACCGCATCGTTTTGAAATCTGATAGGAAAATTTTCGGGCAGATTTAAGCGCTTCAACAACTCAAATCTGATATTTACACCAAACAAAGCATCAAATTTCTGCACGCCTTTAATCAACGAAATACCGTTTGGATAATCAAATGGTCCGGGCATGGCAAAGCCAATTCCATTAAGATCTTTTAAATTGAAACCTTCTGCCGTTTCAAGAATCGCAGCGGTCCATCCATCTAAAATCTCATCTTTTGACGAATGACAATTTACCGGCATTCTGACTTTCCGGTCATCCACAAACTTGTTTTTATCCAAATCAAAAAGCCGGCAAGTGATGTGGCTGCCGCCGATGTCGGCTCCGATGCTTATTCTGTTCATCATTAAAAATTTACACTTTGGGCAAAGATATTCATTTCGTGTTTTTGTTTTTTGGACAGAAAAAAAAATTATGGCCGATTGTTCGAAATTAGTTGGTTTTTTAGACAGAACTTGCTAAAATGATCAATGGAAATTTGAGACAAATTGGTTCCGACAAAAAATATTAAGGATATTTTTGACTGGAATTTTGGATGAAATGGAACAGGAAAAGATAAAAATAGCCTTTGAAGAAACCTCATAGAACCCGATTAATCACTACTTTTGATGAAATTTTCAATTATGAATTTCCTGATAAAAAATGCCACCATCGTCAACGAAGGACGGACTTTCAAAGGTTCGGTCGCGATAAGCAACGGGCTGATTGAAGAAGTTTTCGAATATCCAGGAACCGGAGACACCTCGCCTGATTTATCAGAGCAAAAATATCGTATTTATAAGATTCTTGATATTCAGGGAAAATTTCTGATCCCCGGCATCATTGACGACCAGGTACATTTCCGCCAACCTGGTCTGACCCACAAAGGCGACATTTACACCGAGAGCAGGGCTGCCGTTGCCGGAGGAGTGACTTCATTTATGGAAATGCCAAACACTTTTCCAAACACGCTTACACAAGGTTTGCTCGAGGAAAAGTACGAAATGGCGGCCAAAGATTCCCTGGCCAATTACTCGTTTTACATGGGTGCCTCCAACGATAATTTATCTGAGATTATCAAAACAAATCCCCGGAATGTTTGCGGCGTAAAGGTTTTTATGGGAGCATCCACCGGTAATATGCTGGTTGACAATCCAAAAGCTTTGGAAGGAATTTTTAAGGAATCGCCCATGCTTGTTGCCGTTCATTGCGAAGATGAAGATCTGATCCGGCATAATTCGGCGATGTACCGGCAATTGTTGGGCGAGGATATTCCCGTAAAATTCCATCCCGAAATCAGAAGTACCGAAGCCTGCTACCGATCCTCAGCACTGGCTGTTGAGCTGGCTTCAAAATTCAATACACGCCTGCATGTTTTGCATTTATCAACCGAAAGGGAAATTGCCCTTTTTACCAATAAAATACCGCTTAACCAAAAGAAAATTACTGCCGAAGTTTGTGTGCATCACCTCTGGTTTTTTGATGAAGATTATGCCGAGAAGGGAACTTTTATCAAGTGGAATCCGGCCATTAAAAGCCAGGCCGACCGTGATGCACTTTTTGAGGCTTTGCTTTCGGATAAATTGGATGTTGTGGCCACCGATCATGCACCCCATACTCTGGATGAAAAGCAAAATTCTTATTTCAAAGCGCCATCTGGCGGGCCTTTGGTACAACATTCGTTAGTTGCTATGATGGAATTTTATCAACAGGGTAAAATTTCGATGGAGAAAATCGTCGAAAAAATGTGCCATGCTCCCGCCGATTGTTTCCAGGTCGAAAAACGGGGGTATATCCGCGAAGGCTATCATGCCGATCTTGTGGTTGTTGACCCGGAAAGCCCGTGGGCCGTCGAAAAGCAGAACATTCTTTATAAATGTGGTTGGTCACCTTTTGAAGGAATTGAGTTTAATTCGAAGGTTGTTTTTACTTTTGTAAACGGCCGGCTTGTTTATGAAAACGGAACTTTTGATGAATCTGTAAAGGGAAACCGGCTTTTGTTTGTACGTTAAATTTAAGATGATGAAAAAACTGAATTATTTATTTTTAGGATTATTGATCGCCCTTTTTTTTGGATGCACCAAAGATTTGGAAAAGGAAGTATCAGAAACTTATGCTGACGGAACGCCAAAAACCGTTAAATTTTTCAGGCAGGAAGGCCGAAACAGGATTCTGGCAATAGAAGAATATTATTACCCCGACGGCAAATTGCGCATGATGGGCGAGTTTAAAAGCGGTAAAAAAGAAGGGCATTGGATTTCGTATTACAACAACGAAAATAAATGGAGCGAAGGTTTTTACAAGGATGGCATTAACGAAGGAAAAACCACAACCTGGCACGAAAACGGGCAAAAATATTACGAAGGATATTACAAAAAAGGCGAACGTGCCGGCACCTGGAAGTTTTGGGATGAAAAAGGAATATTTGTTAAAGAAATCGAATATCCACCTTATGAGGAATAAATCTCAAAAAACAAATCTCAAAAAACAAATTTCAAAACCTTCCGTTCCTGCCCACTGCTGCCTGCCCACTGGTCACTGGCCACTGCCAACTGGTCACTGGTCACTGGCCACTCACGCCTTATGCCTAACGCCTATCGCCTAATGTCTATTTCCTCGGTTTTTTCTCCTGAAGCCATAAAATTTGCCCGGTACGTGGGCTGCTGCCTTTTTCCATGCGGTTGAAACTGTACAATTTAGATAGTTTTATCCCGTAAAGTTGCGAAATTTCAAACATTGTATCACCGGGAACCACAGTATGAAAAGGAGTGTTTGCCTTGTTTTTCTTCCTTTGGAGATAAATCATCCTGCCTTCTTCCAAACTATCGGTTTTACTAAGTTCGTTGTACTTCCAAACCTGATAAGCGTAAATATTAAAATCGGAGGCAATTTTATAAAAGTCGTCACCCGATCTCGAAAAGATGAATTTCCGGCCATTATTTGTAAATATTTTCCGCCCGTTTTTACCCACAGCAAAAGCCTCATATTCGCGTTCCTTGCCTTTTGGAATCTCGTTTGGAAAAATATTTTCGGTTATAACCGGTCCTTCCATCAAATCCAATTTATAAAGCTCAAACTCTTTGATGATGTCAATCAGTAAGTTGGCATAATTGGGATTGGTGGCGTAACCGGCTT
>CAIYZW010000601.1 GCA_903930725.1 uncultured Bacteroidota bacterium | reverse complement strand
GAAGAACGTGCGTGGTAATTTTTTTGTAAGCATTTGCTTCTTTATTTTCCATCAGTTTTGTGTGTTAATTTTTAGATTTATGAGTTCCGGCATTCAATAAATCTATTAAAAAAGAATCTAAAATAAATCGCATTTAATGCCGTTTTGGTACATATTTTAAAATGCAAAGCTATAAAGATTTGTTAGTTTTTTTTGAAATTACACTATAAAACACATAGTCACACCAGTAAGTTTGCTACAATGAAAAAAACATTACTATTTGCACTGCTCGTTTCACTCCTACCGTTTTTCCAATCATGCGAAACCGATGTTAACATTGATGCCGAATGGAAGGAAATCACCATTGTTTATGGTTTGCTCAACCAGCAGGATACAGTTCATTATTTCAGGATTAACAAGGCTTTCCTTGGTGGAAATGCTTTGGAAATTGTAAAAATTGAGGACTCATCGAGTTATAAAAATGATCTTGAAGTGATAATGGAAGGCTGGCTGGCTGGTGAAAAAGTTCAAACCATTAATTTAGATACGATTACCATTTCCAATAAAGACAGCGGAACCTGGTACAACCCTTACATGGTGGTTTACAAAGGTGCAGGTCAGCTCAGTGAAGGATACGATTATACTTTGAACATAAAAAATCTAAAATCGGGTAAGGAGGTTACTTCGGCTACAAAATTAATTCACGACTTCAATTTTGTTAAACCAAATGCCGGTAGCAAGGCTAATTTTAATGTAGGTTATTCGTCAAAATTTAGTTGGAGAAATGCTGAAAATGCCATGCGCTACGAGCCAATGATCAGGTTTCATTATTTTGAAGTTCCGCTCGGTACTACCGATACTATTCCAAAATATTTCGATTGGGCTCAGTCAACCCAATATAATGTACCAGGTTTTGATGAAGTGGAAATTTCGGTAAGTGGGGATGCTTTTTACACCGTTGCTGCAAGTAAAATCGAAGCAAATTTTTCCGGAGTTCGGTTAGCCGGAAAGGTTGATTATATTGTTTCGGCGGCCGGTGTTGAATATGATACTTACCTCAACGTTAACGGTTCTTCCACGAGCCTCGTTCAGGACAGGCCTGAATACACAAACATCGAAAATGGATTTGGATTGATGTCGAGCAGGTATCAAAAAACAAGGTCAATCGAGTTGAACCCGCTTACTGAGCAGGCGCTCATGGCCATGAACCTGAGTTTTGTTAAAAGCCCCTGGGTTAAGTAAGAAAAATCTCAAAAAAATAGTACCCAAAAAAAATGCGGATCAGTCAACTTAGCCGCATTTTTGCTTTTACATGCAAACCGGGTTAAAAATTCAGGTGCTGTTCCCGCAGCAAATCGTTGATGGTTTTTACCGGATTAAAAGTGATAACCGGAGTTTCGACAAAAATTGTAATCCAGTCAGCCATTGCACCATTCCAAAGTCCTGGTAATTCCTGGGCTTTTAAGTTTTTTCCGTCTTTCGATTTTACCGAGATAAACCCGGTTGACGGGTCAACAAATTTGCGTAAGTCAAAACTCCTGCCTTTATAATCTTTAACGCTGCAAACCAAATCAACGGGATTAAAATGCGTTGATTCGTTTAAAATCTTCTTTTGTCCGGCATCGCTCATGTCAATTTGTGACGATTCGACAATCTGGAGAGAAACTTCGCCCTTATTGTTTTCGAGCCAGAATGGTCCGCCGCCAGGTTCGCCTTCATTTTTAACCATGCCGCAAATTCTTATCGGGCGGTTGAGACGGCCGAAAAGGTATCTTTTTTTTGCATCATTTTTAAGGTCATTAAAGTTATCAGGAAACTGAATATCGAGTTCGTTTTGAGCAAACAACAGTATTTCCGTCAATTGTTGGTCTTCAAGATTTCCCTGGTCAAGCAGGTTCAGGTATTCGTTGGCTTTTTCTTTAAGTTCGATCAACAGTCCACCGATTACTTTTTTATAAAGATAAGTTGGCTCTTTTAATCTGTCGGGCACGATGTTATCAATATTTTTGATAAAGATAATTTCGCCTTTCAGATCATTCAGATTTTCGATTAAAGCGCCATGTCCGCCCGGCCTGAAAACCAGTTTTTCGTCGCTTTCGCGGAAAGGCTCGTTGTTCAAGCCAACCGCCACGGTGTCGGTTGAGGTTTTTTGAATAGAAAAACTGATGTGGAATTTTACCCCAAAAAGTTTTTTGTATTTGGGCAAAATTTCATCAATCACGCTTTGAAATTTCTCGAGATGCTCCGGCGAAACGGTAAAATGGATGTTTACATCATTACTTTTTGACTTGGCATAATGCGCGCCCTCAACCAAATGTTCTTCGACCGACCGCCTTGCAAAAACATCGTATTGATGAAACCGGAGCAAACCTTTAGGTAAATTTCCGTAATCGAGGCCTTTGGGCGTGAGTAAATATTCGATAATCGTGACAAATTCGGATTTTGCCAGCAAGGTATCAAGGGCGAGCCCATCGCGCGAAAGCGCCATTTTCAGGTCGCCGATGAAAGCAAATTTTTTAATGTTGGTGATAAAATAGAACACGGAGTTGAAGCTCTTATCTTTCTCAAAATTTTTAAGGTCTTCCTCGCTGCCTTTGAAGGTTTGCATAAACTCGAAGAGATGCTTGAACATGCGGCTGGCTGCACCGGAAGCAGGTACAAATTTCAATACTTCGTGTTCGGGCCCCGATTTCTCGTAAACTGAGGCAAGCCTGTTGATTTCTGTTTCGCTGTAATCTTTAATGCCGTGCCCCTTTGTTGCGGGTGCCACAAGTTTTACAAAAGGAAATCCCTGCCTGAAGTTTTCGATCTGTTTTTCGATGCTGGCGGGCGTTATGCCTTTTAGTTTGAGCTGTTCGATATCGTTATGTGAAAGCATATTGTTGGGTTTTTATAATTTCCAAAGATAATTTTTCTTTAAACAATCATTTTTTTATTCGATGAATTTTGGGCAAAAATATCTAAAAATGGTCGAATTCGCGATCCATCCAAAGATCTGAATAAAAAAAACCACAGAGATTATTTGTTAAAACGAAAATTGTATTAGTTTTGCCGCTCCAAAAAAAGCCCAGGTGGTGAAATTGGTAGACACACCAGCTTGAGGGGCTGGCGCCTTCACGGGTGTGCAAGTTCGAGTCTTG
>CAIYZW010000600.1 GCA_903930725.1 uncultured Bacteroidota bacterium | reverse complement strand
GGCAACTGTTGCCAAAACAACCACCAGCGAAACATCGTCCATCGGTTTTGGGATATTTTACATGATGGTAAATATTGGCGCTTTTTTAGGGCCGGTTATTGCCAGCAAACTTCGTGTAATCAATTGGCAATATATGTTTTACATGTCGGCGGCGGCTATTTTGGTAAATTTAATCATTGTCCTGTTTATTTTTAAAGAACCCGAACGACCAAAAAACACCGATCCATTGGGAAAATCACTCGGCCTGATTTTTACAAATATCCGAACTGCTCTGAGCGATGTAAAACTTGTGTTGTTTTTGCTCATCATCATTGGGTTTTGGTCAATTTACAACCAATTGTTTTATTCGCTGCCGGTTTTTATTGACCAGTGGATGGATACTTCGGTAATTTATAACCTGCTTCATTCCTTTTCGCCAGGCCTTGCTGCTGCCATTGGCACCGCCGAAGGTACCATTGCGCCCGAAATGCTTTCGAATATTGACGCATTTTACATCATCATTTTCCAGGTTTTTGTGTCGGCGCTGGTGATGAAATTTAAACCGCTTAACGCGATGATGTCGGGAATTGCGGTTAACGCTTTGGGCCTTGCACTTATGTTTTGCACCAATAATCCCTTTTTCCTGTTTATTTCGGTTTTGATTTTTGGATGGGGCGAAATGGCCAGTTCGCCCAAAATTACAGAGTATATCGGGCGAATTGCTCCAATCGAAAAAACCGCGCTTTACATGGGCGCTTCGTTTATTCCGCTGGCCGGAGGGAATTTTTTTGCGGGAATTCTGTCGGGCGATGTTTACGGAAAAATTGCCGATAAAATAACTTTGCTTCAAAAAGAGGTTGCTGCCCGCGGACTCGAATTGCCGGCAATTTCGGAACATTTTACGCAAAACGACTATGTATCCGGGGCTGCAGGATTGATGAACATGAACGAACGGGAACTTACAAATTATCTCTGGAACACCTATCATCCGGGCAATATCTGGATGGTTTTTGCCGGAATCGGACTGGCCACAGTGGCACTTTTATTTGTTTACGACCGCTTTATCCTCAAATCGAAAGCAACAAATTAGCCCCAAATCTGTTTACGTTTTATTTTAAGATATGAAGCAAATTATCGTTTCGCTGCTGAAACAATTATTGTTCTGGATGTTGTTTTTTGCGCTGGCCCGCCTGCTGTTCCTGCTTTTTTACCTGAGCAACCTCAAAACCGATGGAGCTGGTTTTTTTGAGACACTGTCCGGCTTTTTTTACGCCCTTAACCTCGATCTGGCCACCGCCTGCTATTTAATGATTGTGCCGTTTTTCCTGCTTTTTATACAATCTGTCTGGCAAAAATCCGCCATCAACACCATCAATAAAGCCTATACTTTTTTCATGATTTTGATGTACTCCCTAATCACCGGCGGCGAGTTAGGACTTTACGCCGAATGGAAAACCAAACTCAATTACAAAGCGCTCAACTACCTGCAACATCCTACCGAAGTCCTTAATTCGGCATCAACGTTGGAATTTTTTGTTTTGATTTTGATTGTGAGCGGTCTTACGGCTTTGTCGTTCTGGATTTACAGGAAATATTTTTACAAAAACATTAAAATCGAAAAGCCAAATTACTATTTCTCCTTACTGTTTTTAATAATAACCCCACCTTTTATCCTTGTCGGGATGCGAGGCGGAATCCAGCAAATTCCCATCATCCAAAGCCAATCGTATTATTCCGATAAGAATATTTTAAACCTGGCTGCCACCAATAATGCTTTCAACCTGTACATCAGCATCATCGAAAATGTGAATAACTTTGGAAAAAACCCATTTAATTTTTATGATCTGGCCGATGCCAAAAAAACGGTCGAACAAATCTACACCATTCAAAAAGATACCACCATCAGCATCCTAAAAACAAACCGCCCGAATGTTGTTATCCTGATGCTCGAAAGCTGGTCGTCCGACTTGATTGAATCACTTGGCGGAGAACCGGGAATAACGCCGGAATTCAGGAAGCTGGAAAAAGATGGTATTTTGTTCAGTAATATGCTTTCGAGCGGGTCAAGGTCGGAACAGGGGATGGCTTCTATTTTTGGAGGTTTCCCGGCTCATCCGATTTCATCAATCACCAAACAGCCCGATAAATTTGTCCATTTGCCTAGCTTAGTGCACATTTTCAACGATCTGGGTTATGCCACCTCATTTTATTTCGGAGGCCAGCTCATTTACGGGAACATCAAAGGTTACATCATCTACAACGGTTTTAACCGCATTATCGAGGGCGACAATTTTGATAAATCCATCCCTAAAGGAAAATTAGGCGTGCACGACGAGTTCACCCTTGACAGGCTTTACAACGATCTGAACAACGAAAAGCAACCTTTCTTTGCTGGTCTGTTTACGCTCAGTTCCCATTCGCCGTACGACGAACCGATGGAAGAAATTTTTGACTGGGGTGGCAACGAAAACCATTACATCAACTCGGCCTATTATGCCGACCATTGCCTGGGCGAGTTTTTTAAAAAAGCACGCACCCAGCCCTGGTTCGATAGCACGCTTTTTATTTTAACAGCCGATCACAGCCATAATTCTTATAAAAACTGGCCATATCATACTGTTGAGTATCACAGTATTCCGGTGTTATTTTACGGGAATGTAATTAAAGACGAATATCGCGGGATAAAATGGGAGCAGCCCGGCTCGCAGGTTGATTTTGCAGCAACAATTCTGGCACAGATGGAACTTCCGCACAAACAGTTTAACTGGAGCCGCGACCTTTTTAATCCTTACGTACCAAAATTCAGGTATTTTGGCTTTGATAACGGTGTCATCTGGACGGAACCAGGAAATGGTTTCAGCTATGATGCCGACCTGAAAATGTATTATTGGAAAAAATCCGACAGCCTTAACGAGCAGATTATCAAAAACGGAAAATCATATTTGCAAGCGGTCTTCCAGGAATATATTGATTATTAAGAAGTCGGCAGTGAACAGTTGGCAGTGACCAGTGGCCAGTGAACAATGAACAGTGAACAGTGGCCAATAGGCCTCAGGCAGTTGCCAGTCAACTGCCTATTGCCTATTGGTACTGCCCATTTCTTACCAGCCACTCACGTCTTCCAACTGCCCACTGCCTGCTGCCAACTGGCTACTTCCCACTGCCAACTGGCCACTGGTCACTGCCTACCGCCCCCCGCCCCCTATCTAAAACCATTTCCTTCGTTTCATGTAAATGAACATTCCAAAACCAAGAAAAGTCATAAATAGCAGGAGAGCGGGATATGC
>CAIYZW010000599.1 GCA_903930725.1 uncultured Bacteroidota bacterium | reverse complement strand
TCATATCCCGGAATTGATGAAACTGAAGGATAATGAAGTATTTACTGATACTATTTATCCCAGTAGTATGGATCTTGCCATGCTGTTAAACCGAACATCTCCCTATCCCAACCTTTATGTTGTCCCAAAAATAGTACAGGCAAAACTGGTTGAGAATAAATTAAAGGTACCGGATGATTACACGTATGTGGCAAAAAGCAATTACGAATTCCGATTCGAAAACCCAGCGGCAAATAAAAAGGCGCTGATTTTCAGAGACTCCTATTTTGTACATCTCCAACCACTTGTGATTGAGGCTTTTAAAGAATCAGTTCTGATTTGGAGCCGTATTCCCGATACAGCTCTTATCATTAGCGAGCATCCCGATTTTGTAATCCATCAAATATCGGAAAGGCTGATTAACGATTGTTATGAGGAAATAAAGGCAAAAAATGCCTTAAAAATAAAACCTGATCAATAAAGCCTTGATTGTTAATAAAATGGAAACGGAAATAAATAAAATTAATACTAAAGGAAATACCCATTTTGGTATGTTAAGCTGGTTGATGTTCATTGCCGACAGGGCCAAAGGAACAACCGGAATAAAATACCTTCCCTGCAGGTTTTGAATAATCGGACTGCCAGGTTCTGTCCAGCTACAATACATTGTGAATGAGAATGATAAAATACCTCCGGCAAAAACCAAAACCATAAGAAACCTATCTAAAAATCGTATCCGAACTACTTTACTATTACCAAAAACAGCCAGAAAAAAAAGGATTAAATATGCAAAATGATAATAAGTTCTACCTAACTGAACCTCTGCCCAACCCAGATAGCCAATGAATGATTCGGTAACAAATTGCCACAAAGTGCTGAAAGAATACAAAATCATTCCAAAAAATCGGGGAATGTCAGATAAAATAAACTGAATCTGCTTTTTAGGGTTAATTTTTGATACAATTGAATTATCACCATAGAAATTTTCGATCGGATCAATTTGCCCTACAAGATGGCTTACGATGAAGGATGAAACTATGAAAACGGTTAAGCCACTTGCGCAAAGGATGGTAGCTTTGAAAAAATAGTTTTTACGGGAGCCGGCTTTCCTGACTGGAATAATGAAAAACAAAAGGACCAGAATAACATAAATGTTCTTCGAAAGAGCAATCAAAACTGTTATCAGCAAAAGCAGGAACATTTCTCTTCTTCCTAACGTTGGTTTTTCGTCGTAGGCAAGACGAAAAATAATAGCAATAAACAAAAATGAGAGCGCAATAAGGAATGTGTCAACACTTGCTGATGCCACAAGGTGAATAGACATGGGAGTAAGTGCCAGGGCGAGAAATAACCATTTATTGATTGGGGTTATTTTCAGCGCAAAATATAGGATGATAACCCAGACAAGAAGATTAAAAATACGGTCGGTGTAAAGCAAAATGAGTGGTGATAAGCTGAATATTCTACCAATAAAAATGCCGGTTGCCTGAGGAAAATAGGCAATTGGCGAATATAATGCAGTATTTGGAAATGGAATAAAGATTTTTTTATCGGGTTCAAGTTTAATTTTCAAAGCTGAATCAAGCATAGATTGCCTGAATTTT
>CAIYZW010000598.1 GCA_903930725.1 uncultured Bacteroidota bacterium | reverse complement strand
TGAAAAAACTGGGTGCCTCCTGCGATTGGGAACGTACAAAATTCACGATGGACGAAAGCATGTACGAATCGGTAATTGACGTTTTTATTGATTTATACAACAAAGGATTGATTTACCGCGGAGTACGGATGGTAAACTGGGACCCTTCGGCGCTTACGGCCCTATCTGACGAAGAAGTTATTTACCGCGAGGAAAATTCCAAGCTATATTATGTCCGTTACAAAGTCGAAGGTGAGAATGATAACTGGGTTACCATTGCCACAACCCGTCCCGAAACCATCTTGGGCGACACAGCTGTTTGTGTAAATCCAAAAGACGAACGTTTTGTTCATTTAAGAGGGAAACGCGTGCTTTTGCCCTTGCTAAACCGCTCAATTCCAATTATTGAGGACGATTATGTGGATATGGAATTTGGTACCGGCTGCCTCAAAATTACACCTGCCCACGACATCAACGATTACGAAATCGGCATCAGGCATAAATTGCCATCAATTGATATTTTTAATCCAAACGGATCGCTTAACCAAGCTGCCCAACTTTATGTTGGCGAAGACAGGATGGTTGTTCGTAAAAAAATTACCGCCGACCTCGAAAAGGCCGGAAACATGGTAAAAATTGAAGAATATAAAAATAAGGTAGGATATTCGGAGCGGACGCATGTTCCAATCGAGCCAAAATTGTCGCTGCAATGGTTTCTTAAAATGCCGGCGCTTGCAAAGCCTGCACTCGAAGTTGTCGAAAACGACTCGGTGAGTTTTCATCCAAAGAAATTTAAAAACATTTACAGGCATTGGATGGAAAATGTGCACGACTGGTGTATTTCACGGCAGTTATGGTGGGGACAGCGTATTCCGGTTTATTACCTCCCCAACCACGAAATGGTTGTTGCAAAATCGCTGGAAGAAGCCATTAACAAAGCAAAACTACAGTTTCCCGAACTGAAAGATTTAAAACCTGAAGAAGTAAAACAGGACGAAGATGTTCTCGATACCTGGTTTTCGTCGTGGCTATGGCCAATCTCGGTTTTCGATGGCATCCGCTATCCCGAAAATCCCGACATCAAATATTATTATCCTACCAACGATTTGATTACCGCCCCCGAAATCCTGTTTTTCTGGGTTGCCCGCATGATCATGGCCGGCCTGGAATATCGTGGTACAATTCCTTTTAAAAATGTTTATTTAACCGGGATTGTCCGCGATAAGCAAGGACGAAAAATGTCGAAATCGCTCGGTAATTCGCCCGATCCCATCGAATTGATGAATAAGTATGGTGCCGATGGTGCCAGGGTTGGCATGTTGTTCACCTCGCCAGCCGGAAATGATTTGCCTTTTGATGAATCGTTGTGCGAGCAGGGGCGCAATTTCAGCAATAAAGTTTGGAATGCACTCAGGCTGATAAAAGGCTGGGAAGTTGATGAAAAGCTCAAACAACCCGACACAAGCAAAGTTGCTGTAGAGTGGTTCGATGCACGTTTTAATGAAGCATTCAAAAGCATTGAAGATAATTTTACAAAATTCCGCATCTCGGATGCGCTGATGGCCACCTATAAATTAATCTGGGACGATTTCTGTTCGTGGTATCTCGAAATGATTAAACCCGCCTACCAGCAACCTGTTGATGCCAAAACTTTGCAGCAAACGGTTGGCTTTTTCGAGAAATTAATGAAAATCCTGCATCCTTTTATGCCTTTTCTTACCGAGGAAATCTGGCATTTGCTTGCCGACCGGGACGAAAACGACTGCATTATGATTTCCCGTTTGCCCGAGCGCCACAGGATTAACCATAAAGTACTGGAGCAATTCGATTTTGCCAAAGATGTGATTATCGCTGTTCGTGGTCTCCGGAATGAAAAGAACATCCCGATGAAGGAACAAATGCAGTTTTTTGTTAAGAAAAACCACAACCAGCAGGCCGACACAACTTTCGACGGGCTTGCATCAAAACTTTGTAATCTTACCGTGGTGGAATATGTTGATGAAAAAGTTGCAAATTCGATGTCGTTTGTTGTAGGGTCAACCGAGTTTTATATTCCATTAATTGGCGTTGTTGATTTGGAAACTGAAATTAAAAAGCTTGAAGAAGAGCTGGTCTACACCAGGAACTTCCTTAGTTCTGTCATCAAAAAACTTGCTAATGAGCGCTTTGTTAGTGGCGCGCCGGTAGCTGTTGTTGATCTGGAACGCAAAAAACAAGCTGATGCCGAAAACAAAATCAAGGTTCTGGAAGAGCGGATTGCCAATTTGAGATAAAAGTTCTAAAATTATCAGGTCCCGGCTTTCTTGAAATTAAAAAGGTAGTGATAAATTAGCCGTTAATTTTTTTCAATATAAAAACCTCCGGGGAAATTGAACTCCGGAGGTTTTTTTATTAAAAGATTGCCATTTACTTTTGCTTAGTTTTCTACCTTTGCCCATGTTTTTAATAAAATGAATGAACCTTTTTGTAATCTGCAAAAAATTAAAACATGAAGAAAATTCTATCTTTAATCATCGCTTACGGATGCCTGTTTTCTCTTTATTCACAAGTCCACACTACATATCTGTGGCATTTGCACCAGCCCATTTACTGGTCCGCACAAAGCCAGTGGACATCCCCACAATACCAGGATGTGTGGGAATCACATTATCTTAAATCCAATGGCGGAAACGTTTATTCCGACGGAAAAGCCCATCCTTTAAACGATCTGGAAGAGATTTTCAGCAAAGACGATCGCAGGGCAGTTTATCAATATCGCGCCAAAGATGC
>CAIYZW010000597.1 GCA_903930725.1 uncultured Bacteroidota bacterium | reverse complement strand
TGCTATTTTTGGAGAATAATTCACCAAAAATCTTTATTAAAATGAAAAACCTTTATCTCCTTTTCTCCTTTGTCGTGATGGGCATTTTTGCTTTCGGACAAACACCCCAGGCCTTCAAATACCAGGCAGTAGCCCGCGATTTAAACGGCAACCCGGTAATTAACCAGGAAATCTCAGTAAGAATCTCGATCATAGGACATAGGAGTAATGTAATTAACAAAAAATGATTCCGGGCGCAGTTTCAATAAAACATAGAAATCTAAAAATAATATTCTTAGCTTTGTTGGCTTTAATAAACCAGTGAAATGAATTGCTGGAGTAATGAGCACAACAGTCATAAGTTATTGATAGAAACGTTTTTTATTACATTCAAAATAACCCAAAAATAAACACAATGATAGACACCGAAAAAAGGAAAAAACGAATCATCAGCAAACTTGATCATTTGGAAAATGATTTTGATTTACAGCAAATCGAAAAGGTTTTAAATGCCATTTTTGAAAGCCAGGAACTTGCTGGCAGGGTGATAAAGCCGGTAAGAATGCAAATAAGTGTAGAAGAAATGATAAAAGAGCAAAACTTTACCGGAATAAACCGCCAGGAGTTTGACGACCTCATCAGTAAAATTGACATTCAGGAACCATTGAGCGAATTGTTAAAATCAGCATGACATGACTTATCTTTTAGACACCAATATTTTACTGGCCTATTTGCGCGATAGTGGACTGGCAAGCGAAATAGACAAACAATTTCAACCGCTGTCATATCCAAATACCCCAATTGTTTCGGTAGTTTCGTTGGGCGAATTGAAATCAATTGCGCTCCGAAATAACTGGGGTCAAAAGAGATTGGAATTGTTGGACAAATTTGTAAAACAATTTTTGATTGCTGATATAAATATTACGACCATTATTGATAAATATGCTGAGATTGATGCGTTTAGCCAAGGGAAACTGGCTTCAAAATTATTAAAGGAAAGTGCGCGAAACATGGGTAAGAATGATTTGTGGATTGCCGCTTCTGCATCAGTATTAAATGCAACTTTATTAACTTCAGACCACGATTTCAGTCATCTGAAAAATGAATTCATAAGTCTGGAAATTGTTGACCTGTGACATTTATAACTGTGAAATTGAGCCAAAAACAGCGCAAACAAATTGGTTTTAATACCAACAATGAATGACGAAATTTTCATAATAAACAAATTCAATATCCACAAAATCTTTATTAAAATGAAAAACCTTTATCTCCTTTTTTCCTTTACCCTGATGAGCATTATTGCTTTCGGACAAACACCCCAGGCCTTTAAATACCAGGCAGTAGCCCGCGATTTGAACGGCAACCCGGTAATTAACCAGGAAATCGCTGTTAAAATCTCCATCCTTGCCGGAAGCCCGGAAGGGACGGTTGAATACTGCGAGTTGCACCAAACCACCACCAACAGCCTTGGGCTTATTAACCTTGAAGTTGGCCGCGGAACCACCGTAACCGGCAACTTTGCAATGATTGCCTGGGGCAACAACGCCAGTTTTATTAAAACCGAAATGGACATTACCGGGGGCGACAACTTTGTATTTATGGGAACCAGCCAACTGCTGAGCGTGCCGTTTTCGTTGTTTTCGAATAATGGCGTACCCGATGGCCAAAACCCCGGCGACATGCTTTATTGGAACGGAACGCAGTGGATAAAAGTAAACGCCGGTTTAAACGGGCAGGTGCTGACTTTTAACGATGGTGTGCCCGTTTGGGGCGGCGTACAACTGCCGGTTATTAATACAAATCTCATCACAAATATTAATGCCTTTACCGCTTATGGCGGAGGAAATATCGCCAGCGATGGTGGTTCGCCAGTGATTACCCGCGGCCTTTGCTGGAACAGCGCCCCAAACCCGACAACCGCAAATTTTAAAACCACCAATGGCAGCGGCGCCGGCTCTTTTAACGCCAATTTGAATGCTTTATCGGCCAGCACGCTTTATTATGTGCGGGCCTATGCCACCAACAGCGCCGGGACTTCGTATGGAAATGAGGTAAGTTTTACTACCACCAACGGAGGCATCACTTTAACCACCACGGCCATAACCGCCATAACCGTAAATTCGGCAACAAGCGGCGGCAACATTACCAACAACGGTGGTTCCGGAGTTATTGCGCGGGGCGTTTGCTGGAATACTTCTCCTTTACCAACCACCGCCAACAGCAAAACCACAAACGGCAGCGGAAACGGCGCATTTGTAAGCGAGCTTACCAGCCTTGCACCAAACACGCTTTATTATGTGCGTGCTTATGCCACCAATAGTTTGGGCACATCTTACGGAAGCCAGTTAAGTTTTACCACTTTGAGCGGCATTGTTAGTCTTTCTACCACCGAAGTAACTGAAATAATTGCACAAGGTAAACTGTTATTAGACGGAAAGGAATTAAAAACGGTTGTAGTTAAAGGCCAAGCAAAATCTATTTCAACAGCAACGTTGATTATAGAC
>CAIYZW010000596.1 GCA_903930725.1 uncultured Bacteroidota bacterium | reverse complement strand
TTTACTCCCGGACCTTTTGGTACCGGAAAAACGGTTTTGCAGCACGCACTTTCAAAACATGCCGAAGCCGACATGATTGTGGTTGCTGCTTGTGGTGAGCGTGCCAACGAAGTTGTAGATATTTTTACCGAATTCCCGCTGCTCGACGACCCACGGACCGGACGAAAACTGATGGAACGTACCACAATTATTGCAAATACCTCCAATATGCCGGTTGCTGCCCGCGAAGCTTCCGTTTATACAGCAATGACAATTGCCGAATATTATCGCTCGATGGGTTTGAAAATATTGTTGCTGGCCGACTCAACCTCACGCTGGGCGCAGGCCTTGCGCGAAATGTCGAACAGAATGGAAGAATTACCTGGCCCCGACGCTTACCCGATGGATCTCCCGGCAATTATTTCAAACTTTTACGCACGTGCTGGATTTGTAAATCTGAGCAACGGCAAAACCGGAAGCATCACCTTTATTGGTGCGGTTTCGCCGGCTGGCGGAAACCTTAAGGAACCTGTTACCGAATCAACAAAAAAAGCTGCCCGTTGTTTTTATGCGCTTTCGCAGCAACGCGCCGACAGCAAGCGCTACCCGGCAGTTGACCCTATTGACAGCTATTCGAAATACCTCGAATACGACGAGTTTAAAGAATTCCTTGCAACACATATTTCGCCCGATTGGCTCGAAAAACTGCTTTTTGCCAAAAACCTGCTCATCAGGGGTAAAGAAGCTTACGAGCAAATAAATATTCTTGGCGACGACGGGGTTCCCATTGATTATCACCTCCGTTACTGGAAATCGGAAGTTTTCGATTTTGTGATCCTTCAACAGGATGCTTTTGATGAAATTGATTCATCAACACCCATCAAACGCCAGAAATACATGATGGACAAAGTAATCGGGCTGGTAAAAGACAACTACGATTTTGATACCTTCGACGATGTGAATAAATATTTCAGGCGTGTCATCAACATCCTGAAACAAATGAACTATTCGCATTTTGAATCGGATGAATTTAGGAGGTTTGAAAAAGAACTCGAACAAATACTTGACGAACGAAGAGTGGCCCGGTTGGCCTGACAGAAAGTTTAAAGCTAATTAACAGTGCGATTATGGAAACTCAGGCATTTCAGAAAATTTACACCAAAATAAATCAAATCACCAAGGCCACCTGTTCGCTTAACGCCAAGGGCGTGGGCTACGATGAACTTGCTTTGATTAACGGACGGCTCGCGCAGGTTGTTAAAATTATAGGCGACAACGTTACCTTGCAGGTTTTTAGCGGCACCGAAGGAATTCCGACCAACGCTGAAGTAGTTTTCCTGGGCAAGGCTCCATCGCTCAAGGTCAGTGACGACCTGGCCGGGCGTTTTTTTAATGCTTTTGGCGAACCTATTGATGGCGGCCCTGCCGTGGAAGGCGAAGAAATTGAGATTGGCGGCCCATCGGTAAATCCGGTGCAGCGTAAAAAACCCAGTCACATGATTTTTACCGGCATCGCCGGCATTGATATGAACAACTCGCTCGTCACCGGCCAAAAGATTCCGTTTTTTGCCGACCCCGACCAACCTTACAACCAGGTTATGGCCATTGTGGCTTTACGCGCAAAAGCCGATAAAATTATCCTTGGCGGGATGGGATTGACCAACGACGACTACCTTTTTTATAAAAATGTTTTCGATAATGCCGGTGCCCTCGACAGGATTATCAGTTTTGTAAATACCACCGATGACCCGCCTGTGGAGCGTTTGCTCATCCCAGACATGGCATTGACGGCTGCCGAATATTTTGCAGTACAAAAAAATGAAACCGTGTTGGTGCTTTTAACCGACATGACACTTTACGCAGATGCGCTCAGTATCGTTTCAAACAGGATGGACCAGATTCCGTCAAAGGACAGTATGCCAGGCAGTTTGTACAGCGACCTGGCCAAGATTTACGAAAAAGCGGTGCAATTCCCGTCGGGAGGCTCGATAACGATTATTGCCGTTACCACACTTTCGGGTGGCGACATTACCCACGCCATCCCCGATAATACCGGCTACATCACCGAGGGGCAGCTATTCCTCCGCCGTGATACAGATATCGCAAAAGTTATTGTGGATCCGTTCAGAAGTCTTTCGCGGCTCAAACAAAATGTTATAGGAAAAGATACCCGCGCCGACCACGGACAGGTGATGAACGCCGCCATCAAGCTTTACGCCGAGGCTGCCAATGCCAAAACCAAACTCGAAAATGGTTTCGACCTGACCGATTTTGACGAACGTTCGCTCGATTACGCCAAAGAATATTCAAACGACCTGCTTGCCATTGATGTAAACATCGGTGGCATCGAAATGCTCGACACCACCTGGGCTTTGTTTAAAAAATACTTTACTCAGGCTGAGCTTGGTATTAAAAAAGAATTTACCGATAAATACTGGCCTAAAGATTAAGATTTCCAAGTAAGATAATTATGGCCATCAAATTTCACTATAACAAAACTTCGCTTCAACTGCTAAATAAACAGTTGAAAGTCAGGCAGAACGCACTTCCGACCTTAAAAAACAAGGAATCGGCGCTCAGGCTTGAAGTTAAGAAGGCCAAAAACGAAGCCGCAATCCTGGATGAAAAACTTCGGGCAAAACTCAATGAAAACCAGGCAGCAATCAGGCTTTGGAGCGAGTTTAATCCCGATCTTATCAGTATTAAAGATGTTATTTTGACCGTGAAAAAAATTGCTGGTGTAAAAACTCCGGTACTCGAAAAAGTTAACTTTGAGATAAAAAAATACAGCTACTTTAAAAGCCCTGCCTGGTTTCCCGATGGGATTAAAATCATCAGGGAGCTTGCGCAGATTGCCATCGAACGTGATGTTTTTGATCGGAAAAATGAATTACTTGATTTTGCCCGTAAAAAAACCACACAAAAGGTAAATCTTTACGAAAAGGTGCAGATTCCGGGCTACGAAGAGGCCATCCTTAAAATAAAACGTTTTATGGAAGATGAGGAAAACCTCTCGAAAGCTGCCCAGAAAATTGTTAAAAGCCGCATGGATAATCAAAAAACGGAGGCTGCCTGATGATTGTACCCATGAAAAAATATTCCTTCCTCATTCATCATAGCGATTATGAGGTTTTCCTTAAAGAACTTCAGGAGATGGGCGTGCTTGATGTGGTTGACCGTAAAGCTGAACCAACCGACGAAACGGTTATACAAATTCAGCAACTTAAGCAATATGAGCGGATTATCAGGTTTTTAAAGGGAAAACAGGAAGAAGAAATTGGCAAAGCTACTGAGGTTAAAAAAGAACCTGGCGAGATTTTAGACGAAATTGTTAAACTTCAGATCGAATACGAATCGTTGCGCCAAAAAACTGCCGGACTTCTCAAGCAATACAACCAGGCCAGACCCTGGGGCGATTTTTCGGTTGACCTTGTAAACAAGCTAACCAAAGAAGGAATTTTTGTAAGATTTTTTGTGGTTGCCGAAAAGAAATTCAATCCCGATTGGGCTAACCAGTTTAATCTTGAAGTGATTGGTTTGGTGGATGGGTTAATGCATTTTATTATCGTTCAACACGATACAAAACCCATCAACATTGAGGCGGAGGAAATGAAAATGCCGGAGCGTTCGGCAAGTGAACTTTTAATCGAGAAGGAAGAGCTTCAAAAAAGGATTACCGAAATTGAACAGTATTTTAAAAATGCAGCCTCCGTTTTACCAATTCTCGAAGAAGCCAGGCTACAGCTAGAAAACCGGATTTCCTTCACAAAAGTCGTCCAAAATACAGGCAAAGAGGCAGAAAATCATTTGATGGTTCTCGAAGGCTGGCTACCCTCAAACCGCCAAAAAGTTTTTGAAGATTTCCTTGAGAAGCGCAGGCATTTTTATTTTATAAGCAAGGCAACTCCCGACGAAAATGTGCCTGTTTTATTGAAAAACAACAGGTTTGCAAAGCTTTTTGAACCGATCGGAAATTTATATTCCCTGCCCACCTACTCTGAATTGGATCTTACACCATTTTTCGCACCCTGGTTTATGCTGTTCTTTGGATTTTGCATGGGTGATGTGGGTTATGGCCTGATCGTAGTGCTGGCCTCGCTGATATTAAAAAAGTTTGTAAGCGCCGAACTTAAACCAATTCTCTCTCTTGGGGTATTTCTTGGCTCGGCAACTATTTTGTTTGGCTTTATTTCGGGAACAATTGCAGGTTTTGAGATGGAAAAAATCAATGCCTTCAATGTTGTCGAATTCATCATGCTGAAGGATACAGAGCTGTTTTACCTGGCGCTTGCAATCGGTATGGTTCAGATATTATTCGGGCTGGGAATTCAGGCCTATGCCAAAATGCGCCAGTTTGGATTTCAATACGCGCTTTCAACCATTGGGATTATCATTGGAACATTGGCGGTTCTTGATATCACAATTATCAAGGTTTTAGGCGAAGTTTCGATGTATCTGGTTTATTTAAGTCTTGCTTTAATCGTTTTTTGGAGCGATCCTAAACTTGGCATTTTTGGCCGTCTTGGCAAAGGAATCTGGGATTTGTATGGCATTGTAACCGGGATTTTCGGGGATGTTTTGTCGTATATCCGGCTTTTTGCTTTGGGTGCTTCCAGCGGTATCCTCGGTTTCGTTATCAACAGTATTTCGTTGCCTTTGCTGGATTCGATCCCGGTTTTAGGCCCGATTTTGTTTATCATTGTGATGATTGTGGGTCATGGAGCCAACCTCGCCCTTGCTGGTTTAGGGTCATTTGTTCATCCGATGCGTCTCACCTTTGTTGAGTTTTATAAAAATGCGGGATTTGCCGGTGGTGGCAAAGCCTACAAACCATTTAAAAAGTTAGAAAACAGATAATTATTAGTATAAAATTAAATTAGGAGATAATTTATGACAACTGCTTTAATACTTGCTTACATCGGATTAGCTTTGATGGTTGGACTTTCCGGAACCGGTAGTTCGATAGGTGTGGTAATTGGAGGAAACGCTACAATCGGTGCTTTGAAAAAGAAAGATGATGCTTTCGGGAGTTACATGCTTTTGAGCGCATTGCCCGGAACACAGGGACTTTATGGCTTTGCAGGATTTTTTATTATCAACTCCTCAGGCGTAATCCATGCCGATATGTCGATGACAAATGGGATTGCAATCTTTGCAAGTGGCTTTATTTTGGGTCTCGTAGGCCTGATTTCAGCCATTAAACAAGGCCAGGTTTGTGCCAACGGAATTGCAGGAATTGCACAAGGCTATGATGTTTTCGGAAAAACCATGGTTCTCGCTGTATTCCCCGAACTTTACGCCATTGTGGCTTTTGCAACCACCTTCCTGATATCGTCAGGATTGGTGAAATAAAGATGCTTTTAGAATAATTACCCATCGAATGATTTCTCGATGGTGATGATTTGCGACTTATCACTAAAAAATACCACCTCATAAATAGGGGGCGTATTTTTATGAATGTAAAACTATAAAAGCTCCAAACCACTTTTAATTGGTGAATCAGTGACTTTGTACCTTCATGATTGAAGACGCTGCCTTTGATTACACCCTGATTTCAATATAAAAAGCCAAACAGCCAAAGCGGGATTTTGTTATTAAAACCATATTCAATGTCATCGGCAGCAATAAATGAATTTTGAAGGCCCGCTATCTGATGGTACGTTTTATTTTTACCTCCAATTTCGAAATAATAATTGCCATTTACAACGAAATCGCCCCTTTTTGCTCGTTCGACTTTATACTTGTATGATAACTGATTCACAAAGAATGATTCACGCAAACTTCCCTTGTTTGCAATTTCATCATTAAAAACATAAAAATGGTTGGGATGGTGCAGATAAATCATTTCCGGTTTCGACATACTTTTAATGTCTTTCCCTTCATGGTAAATTATCCTGATAATTTCGGCCTCATCCAGATATTGAAGATAATGAATTACCGATTGCCACGAAATACCTATGGCTGCTGCGAGGTTCGTTACATTGGGTTTAAAGGGAATATTGCTGCTCAACAAATTCAAAAACTTCTTTAGTTTTCCAATGTATTGGATATCAACATTCAACAGTATATGTAGATCGGTTTCGATCATCAAACTTATCGTATTCGATAATTTAAAGGTGTAGTTTTCGATGCCTTCGAGGTAGTAAGGGTAAAAGCCATAGCGCAGGTATTTTTCGAAATATTGAAAAGGTTTTACTTTTTGGTTGATTTCAATACAAAATTGTTCATGATTTTCGAGTAATTGCTCCAGCGAATAACTTTCGAATTTTTTTCCGGTTTCGATTTGCATAAACTCTCTAAACGACAAGCCCTGCATGCGATAAACCACGGCACGGCGGCTTAAATCTGCCTTGCCTTTCAAAATATCCAATATCGAAGAACCGGTGAAAACCACCTGCAAACCAGGCAAATTGTCGTAAATATTTTTGAGTTCCTGCGACCAATTGGCATATTTGTGTATTTCGTCTAAAAACAGGTACTTACCGCCGGTTTTTTCAAATTCTTCGGCCAACTGAACCAGGTTGTTGTATGGAAAAGCAATATCATCGAGATTGACGTACAAACAAGTGCGATCAAATCCAAAAGCCTCATTAATATGTTGAAGGATTAATGTGGTTTTCCCTACACCCCTTGCCCCTTTAATGCCAATCAGGCGCTCATTCCATTGTATCTGACTGTGAAGGTTGCTGTGGAATAGCGTTTTTAGTCCGCTCACCGCTTTAATGTGCTTTGCAAATAGCTGATTTATCATCGGTTATATTATTTATTATGCAAAGGTAATAATTAACTTGATAATTCATTAACTATAGTTAATAAAATTCAATTTTGAAAAACTTTGAAGAAGGATTTTTTTTGAGATCCAATTGATTCATGTTATTGAGAAAAGCCCTAAAAGTAAGATTTGTGTTTTCATGACCACAAAATATTGCGAATAACGAAGACCCCAGCAACCAAGCATGATTTGTGTTTATTTCGATATAGTCTGGCAAAAACCACACTTTTCTAATCACGAATTTTTTACTTTTACCACTTCAACTTTATTTAAAATTATATGACGAAAATTAAATTTGTGTTTCTTTTAGTCGCAACTATTATCCTTTTTCACGCATGTAAAAAGGAAGCTGCCCAACAAAAAATCCAGTTTCAGGGCGAAGCTCAGGGAACCTATTACGCTATAACATACTTTGCCAACGACACGCTGGTTTCGCAGGATCAGGTTGATTCGCTTTTAGAGGAATTCGACAAGAGCGCTTCGTTATGGGTTGAGGGTTCATTGCTTTCGCGCATCAATCAAAACGACCCGGAAGTATTGCCGGATAAATATCTTCTTGATTTATTTGACCAGTCGCGGCGGATTTCGGAAGATACCGATGGCGCCTTCGATATTACGGTTGGACCACTTGTTAAAGTTTGGGGGTTCTGGTTTAAAGAGCCAATAAAGGTTAACCAACATATTGTTGATAGCTTGCTCCCTTTGGTTGATTATCGCGGAATCAGGATCGAAAATGGCAGGATTATCAAAAACAACCCTGATATCATGTTCGACTTCAACGCCATTGCACAAGGTTATTCGGTTGATTTAATGGGTGGATTTCTCGAAAAAAATGGCATCGAAAATTATCTTATTGATATTGGCGGAGAGGTTTTCGGTCGTGGCCAGAAACCAGACGGATCTCCGTGGATGGTAGGTATCGAAAAGCCAAGTAAGGACGCGGATTCTGAACGACAACTCAACGCAACCATAAGTGTGAGCAATATTGCTGTTGCTACATCGGGCAATTACCGCAAGTTTTATGAAGTTGACGGTGTCAGATATTCGCACACGATTGATCCAAAAACCGGTTACCCGGTAAATCATTCATTGTTAAGTGCTACGGTAGTTGCCGACAGTGCCGCTATTGCGGACGGCTACGCAACCGCATTTATGGTGATGGGAATCGAAAAATCAAAAGCATTTATCGAATCTCATCCAAAACTTCAGGCTTATTTTATTTATTCGGATGCCGATGGCAGCCTTAAAACCTGGATCAGCAAGGGATTGGATGGCTTGGTTGACGAACAGTAATCGAAAGGTGTTAGTTGATTTTTGATGATTGTAACTGGTTTTTTTTTAATAAAAAAAAGCCACCTTCACGATTTTTATGTAGGTGGCTTTTCAAATTTCTGCAAGCAATATTTATTTTTTTAGCTTATCGCCAATCAGCTTTATCTTTCTGATCTGTAACATCACATAAATAATAAATCCCCAAACGGTGAGCGCCCCCCCTCCAAAAGCCAATAAAAGCCATACCGGGACATAATCGTTGTTTTTCCACAGAGCGCGGCGTTCAGTCCAGTAATTATTTGGATTTTCCACACCCCATTTTACCTGCTCAGTGGCTTCAGCCGGGTTAAAATCCATATCATCAAAACTGGCAACAACAGCAAGCATACCGTTTTCATCACCAATTATCCCATCAGGGAAAATTACCGAAGTTTCACCGTTTTGGTTAGTCATGTGTGGTTCTTCGATGGCAACTGGCAGGTTTCCAAAATACCGCTTTGCAAAGAAATTTACTTTGATATTCTCAAGCGGAATCTGCTGATTGTCTTTGCTAATCTCTAAAACCTTTGCTGTCACCTCTTTATAATCGCCTTGTTTATTAATGGCCAATTGAACAATTGCATTTCTTTTGGCAATTACTTCCTTTTTTACGCTGAGATTCCGCACATAATTTATCACACTCCAGATTTGCTCTGGTGGAGATGCTTTAAAACTGAGCATTTGTCCACGGCCGGCATTCATCTTCCAAAAAATTGCGCCATCTGTTTGTTGAAGGAATTTTTCGGTGGTAAGATTGGCTGATTTTATCAAACCATCTCCACGTCCCTTTTCGCCATGGCAGGCCTTGCAAACCGTGTTGTAAAAAGCTTTACCTGCCTCAAGCGATTCTTTATTTGATGGCACCGGATTTTGGACTTTTGTTGCTGCTTCCGGAACATCCCAGGGAGGAAAGTCCTGCGCTATCGCCAGGAAATTTGTGAAAACGAAAAGAATAATCGTTACGCCTGTTTTATATATCAGATTCATGTTCATTCGTTTTTTCGATTACTATTTATGATTATTAGCCGGAGTGGTTTCGTTATTTTCGTGTTCTTCGGCAACTTCCCAGATTGGAACTACCGGGAAAACCCGCACCAACAATGTGATGATGAGTAGGGCGATTCCAAAAGTTCCGAGCGTGATAGCCAATTCGGTGTAGGTTGGCACATAATGATGGAAACTTTCGGGAACATTTTGGATAGGAAACTGTGGATGAAACTGCGTTGGAATGACTATCAGAACGCGTTTTGCCCATGCGCCGATTAAAACAAAAATGGCAATTACGAATATTGGCAAAGGTTTGCGCATCGGTTTGAAAAGAAGCAGAACGATAGGCAAAAGCAATCCAAAAATCTGTGTCATCCAAAATGCAGGTGCTTCCTGGCCAAAGAAAAGTTCGTGAAGATGTGCGCCTTCCAGGCGGTTCCATGCAAAGCCGGGAACAAGGTATTC
>CAIYZW010000595.1 GCA_903930725.1 uncultured Bacteroidota bacterium | reverse complement strand
GCAGCGGGACTGTTCAGATTTTTGGTGGTAAACTTGAGATTCCTGACGGCCGAATCCTCACAATTACATCTAATGAAAATGATGCTTTTTACTTTGGTTCGATGGGATCACCTTTCGAAGATGGTACACTCCGTCTTTTGCTAGGTGGTATAGTAAAGGTAACAGGTGGCATCCGGTTTACCGAAAAGAGTAAAGCCGAAATCACCGGAGGAGCTATCTATTGTGGCGGAAACTTACGTTTTACAAACCTCCCGGGTTATGACATTAATCTTTCAAATTCGACATTGATATTGAAAGGTGCGGGAGATCAGTTTATTCAACACGAAACCACCTCGTTGCTCACGCTGGGAAATCTTACCATCAATAAACCCATGAACACTGTTTACCTGGCAAATGCTACGCTTACCATTAATGGTTCTCTCAACATAAACAGTGGCAAATTAAGCGCCTATAATTCGGCAGCGCATACTTCAAGCTATGATATCAAAATTACCGGAGACTGGGCAAATGCCGCTTTTCCGACTGGTTTTGAGCCGGGTAATGCCAAAGTAATTTTCAATAGTGGCGGTTATCAGTTTATTACAACCAACGAGAATTTTAATGTTTTGCAAACCGCCATGAACGATGTTTTGTTTTTTTACAACAGTGGTACCATTGTAACCTGCAATGTTTACAACTGGATTTCAGGAGGAATTGAACTTTATCCAGGGGCAACTTTTACAGCCCTCGACCTTGCCCAACAGGGGCTTTTTGGACGATACTGGGTGAATCCGGGTGCAGTGATCAATCTTTACCAGGATGCTGCTCAATGGGTTGACATTAATGGCCACCTGAAATTTACCGGTGGTGGAAACATTAATATTTATGGTGGAAACGGAGATAGCTGGTGGGCATTTATAGGTAATGCAACGCTTGATATGTCTGGTGGTGTGCTCGATTTTAAAAATTCAGGAATCACCGTGCAAACCTCAGGTTCCAGTCTTACCATGAATCTTAACTCAGATGCTGTAATCCGCACCACGGGAGGGATAAATGCCTCCAGAACAGGCTTTGCACCCGCCAATGGAACCTTTGAGTTTTATGGAAGCTCCGACCGGTTCATTATTTGCGGCGCTTCAAACAGTTTACCCAATATAAAGATTAACAAATCAGCATTAAGCGATGAAGGCCATGTTTCATTTCAACCCGCTGTTGACCTGCATGACGGATCGGTAATAACGGATGGGTCGCGTGCGAATAATATTTCGCTAAATTCAAATGTCACGGTTAATGGCAATGTTGTTGTTCAGTCGGGTACATTGACTTTGAATGGCCGCACACTGAATGTTGGTGATGATGTTACCGTTTACGGAACCCTGAAAATGTCAAATCCTGCCGATAAACTAATTGCAGGATTTAATGGTCTCAGATACCTTCATTTTATGCCCGGCTCAATTGCCGATATTTCGACTGGCTTAATCCGTTTACAAGGGACGTTGAGAACGCATAACGGCTCAACATTTAATCTTTCAACAGGCAACACCATCGAATTTTATGGTG
>CAIYZW010000594.1 GCA_903930725.1 uncultured Bacteroidota bacterium | reverse complement strand
AGTTTTAAATTTCCGATGGAAAACGATGACGAAATCGTTGGCATGTATGAAAATGCGATAACTTCCAAAACCAAACTCATCCAGGTAATGCACATTATCAATTATACTGGTCAGATAATGCCGGTAACAAAGATTTCACGCATGGCCCACAGCCACGGTGTTGAAGTGATGGCTGATGCCGCGCACACTTTTGCCCACATCGAATACAAAATTCCCGACCTGGAATGTGACTACCTGGGAACCAGCCTGCATAAATGGCTGTGCGCACCTTTTGGAACAGGAATGTTGTTTATTAAAAAAGAAAAAATAAAAAATATCTGGTCTTTACTGTCGGATAATCAGCCTGATGGCGACAACATCCGAAAATTTGAATCGCTGGGCACCCGTTCTTTCCCGATAGAACTGGCAATCGGCCAGGCCATTGATTTCCATCAGGTAATTGGCTCCAAACGTAAAGAAGAAAGACTTCGTCAATTGAAAAATTATTGGGCTGAAAAAGTCAGTCAAAATCCAAAAATACGACTTTATACTTCTTTTAAACCTGAATATTCGTGCGGCCTTGGGGCTTTTGGAATTGAAGGTATCAAGCCGGGCGACATCAGCTCCAAATTAATGAGCAAACACAAAATATTTACCGTAGCCGTGAGCATTGACAATGTGGAGGCAGTGCGGATTACACCTCATATTTATACTACCACCTACGAACTCGACAGATTTGTAAACGCGGTTAAAGATATTGCCGAAAACGGGATTTAAAACAGAATGGATTTTTGTTTTGCTGATTTAAAATTCCTCTTTCAAACATCAGCAAATCACCCCACTTCCAAGGCAGATAGTGGCATCGGGATTGTAGATTACCCCAAACTGGCCGGGAGCAACGCCTGAAACTGGTTTTTCGGAATAAATTACATGATGGTCGCCCTCGATGACCAGGTGGCCATTTGTAAATTCCGGCTGATGCCTGATCTTGAATTTTACCGGTTGATTTTTTGAATAATCCCTGTCGGGCATGATGTTGATAAACTGGAAATGCGACAACTCGATTTTGTCCTGATATTGGGTTACCGGATCGTAGCCGTTCGAAACATAAATTAAATTCCTCTGAAGATCTTTTTTAACTACAAACCACGGCCCCTGGCTTAGTCCAAGCCCTTTTCGCTGGCCGATGGTGTGAAACCAGAAACCATTATGTTTTCCGAGAACTTTACCGGTTTCGAGTTCGATGATTTTTCCTGGCTTTTCGCCGACATATTTCTTAATAAAATCGTTGTAATTTATCTTTCCCAGGAAACAAATTCCCTGGCTATCCTTGCGCATGGCCGACGGAAGCTTCACATTTGAAGCCACTTCGCGCACTTCCTGTTTGAGCAATCCACCTATCGGGAAAACCAGTTTATCAAGTTGTGCCTGGCTGATCTGGCCGAGGAAATAAGTCTGATCTTTAAAGGAATCTTTAGCTGTTCCAAGATATTTAATGCCATCCCAGTTTAAGGTTGTGGCATAATGCCCGGTGGAAATAAGGTCGAAATCTTTACCGAATTTTTCTTCAAATGCCCCAAACTTGATCATTTTGTTGCACATCACGTCGGGGTTTGGTGTGAGGCCGCTTTTTACCGAATCGATAGTGTAACTAATCACCCGGTCCCAGTATTCGTCCTGAAGCGAGATAACATCAAACTTACAGCCGTATTTTCTGGCAATAAAGGTGGTGATTTCGATATCTTCTTCGGCAGGGCAATCCACCCAGGCGGGGTCATCCTCCATGCCGATTTTTATATAGAAAATATGCGGATCGTAACCCTGTTCTTTTAACAGGTGAACCGTTACCGAGCTGTCAACTCCTCCTGAAACGAGCGATGCGATTTTCATTTTTAAACAATTCAAATTCTATTTTGCAGAGAGCGCAGCGCAAAGCGCAAAGAGAAGTCGGCAGTGGCCAATGGGCAGTTAGGAGTGGCGATTTCCATTTTTCCAATATTCCAATATTCCAACATTCCATTTTTCCAATCTTCCATTCTTCCTTTTACATCAGTT
>CAIYZW010000593.1 GCA_903930725.1 uncultured Bacteroidota bacterium | reverse complement strand
TACGAAATTTTTCATTTTGAGTGTTTTGAAGTTTATTGAATGAGTGTATTAATTTGATTCGATGTTAAATTCGAAGGAAGAACTTAGCCTGTCGCGGAAAAAATAAAGGCCAAAATAATAGGGTGCCAGGGCAAAAATGGCCGATAATCCTGAAAAGCCTTCGTTGTCGGTAATCCCGAAGGTAATGATCAAAGAAGCCAGCATGATGAAAAACGGAATAAAATATCCCCACAAAACCGCTTTGGTGCCCATTTTTTTCTGCATTGTCAAAATAACATGATCACCGGTTTTATGTTCATTGGCCGGGTTGTTTTTAACTTCGATAATCCTTTCCTTATTCCCCGAAACGCTGCAAAAACCTTTTGCATCGCAGCTATGACATGCCGACTGAGCGACGATACTCACAAAAATGCTTTTTGTAGTGATATTTTTAATCAACCCTTCGTGTTTAATTATATCGGTTTTCATCTAATTCTGAATTAAGGAGTTGATAACGAAACCGGAAGAATTTTCCCATTAAAAAAGTGATGGCCGGTTAATGCGAAATCCGAAACAAAAGCAGCCATGTCTGCTGGTAGGAGAGGGGCCTTGTAACCCGGAAAAGCCTCGGCAAGCATTTCGGTTTGAACAGCACCATAAGCCAGGCAATTTACGCGTATTTGCTTTTCTTTAAATTCTTCGGCCATTGCTTCGGTTAATACAGCCACAGCGCCTTTTGAAGCACTGTACAACGAAAGTCCCGGGAATTTGGAACTTCCCTGTATTCCGCCCATGCTGCTAATATTAACAACGTGGGCAGGCTGGTTAAAATAGGGCAACAAAGAACGGGTAAGTTTAAAAATTGATTTGACATTCAGGTTAAAAACGGTATCAAAGTCTTCATCCGAAAGCTCCGAAAATTCTTTCTTAATAAGCGTTCCGGCATTGTTTATCAAAATATCAATGTTATCGAAATGGGCTAAAATTGCGGGAAGCAGCTTAAATGAATAGGCGGGAGAGGCTAAATCGAAGTTTATCGGAAAAACATCAGATTTGTCGTTTAAAAGCAGGCATTCGTTTTTGAGCATTTGTAATTTTCCGGCATCACGCGCAATGGCTACTACCCGATGATTGCCGCTTTGAACGAGCTTTTTTACAAGGGCATATCCGATTCCCCTGCTGGCACCTGTTACAATAATATTCATATTTGAAAAACAGAATTCTAAACTTTACAAACTACTTTAAAGATGCGGCAAAAGTATTGTTTTTCCAAGATTAAGGAACGAAATAAAGGCATCACCACAAAACACAACTTTGCCGAATAAGACCCTTCTTTTGAACTATTCTTTTAGGATTCGAAATCAATCGTCCAGCGATTCTACCTGGCCATACGACCCACAGGCATCGCAGATCAGCAGGTTTAAAGTGTGGATTTTTCCACAGGCGCGGCACTTAAACTTTCTGATTTTGATTTCCTCCGATGCTTCAGTTGTTTTTAATTCTTCGGCCCCGCTCACAACCTTGTATTTTAACTGCACCAAAAAAGGCTCTTTTCCAAGATAAATCACATCGTTATCCTTAATTTTTACCTGTGTATGTTTGCTGCAATCGCGCTTGTTTTGTCCTAAAAATGTTCCATTGAGGGAGTTAAGGTCGGTGAGAAGGTAGTTACCATCAAAATACTCGATTTTACAATGTTCGCGACTGATTTGCGGAATTTTTCCCAACACTTCGCTTCCCACACTCTGGCGGCCCAAAACAATTATTTCGGCATGAGGAATATCAATCCATTCATTGGTTTTTTCGTAGGTCAAAATGAGGCCATCAAGCCGCCTGGCCTTTTGTGCCTCTTTTTCGAGGTCTGGAACATCGTCCGAATCCCTGATTTCGAGGTGGTCGAGCGGCGAATTGCAATGTGTGCAAACTTCAGGAC
Organism: uncultured Bacteroidota bacterium; assembly: GCA_903930725.1. Taxonomy (GTDB): domain Bacteria; phylum Bacteroidota; class Bacteroidia; order Bacteroidales; family 4484-276; genus CAJATL01. Next base: position 4,003 of record CAIYZW010000593.1, on the reverse strand, counting down.
GATTTTCGTGGTCATCAAAATGGATATCTTCAAAACAATAATCGCAGGTAATTTTATACATCGTTAAATTTCAAGTTAATTCCTGATCCGCTTAAATGCGCAATCAAAGCATTTATGTCGTCCTTTTTGGGAATACCTGCCATGAAAACTTCATTTGATTTTGAGACATTTAGCGACCATTTGCCACTAAAAGTCAAATGGTTTCCCACGGCATATTTTCCATTTTCAAAAGTATAAAAATTCTGGTTTGATGAACCTTTGATGTTATCACTTTCGGCCAAGGACCTTACAAAACGGCCATCAACGAGGTAATCCAGCGCGTGGGAAAATAACATGTCTGGGAATTTTCCGATCAGTTCGTCCATCCTAAAACCAGTAAAAACCAGGATGTTGAGTGATGATTTCAACTTGATGTAGCTACAAAAAGCAACCAATGCTTCGTATTGCTCGAACGGCTCGCCTCCGGTTATGGTGAGACCATCAAAAGCGTTTTCGATTTTAAGAATTCCGGCAGCCAGGGTTTCGATGTTGATGTTTTTGCCACCGTTTTCGTTCCAAAGTTCCGGGTTGATGCAGCCTTCGCAGCCCAGGTGGCAACCCTGAACCCAGATTGCAAGCCGTTTCCCGGGGCCAAGATTATAAACCGGAAACTGAATTCTGTTTAATTTCCAGAACATTCAAACTTAACCTTGTTATCGTCATTATCATCAACAAAAACCCTGAATCTGAGGTTTCCGGCACTGTTTTGCTCGTACATAAAGTTGGCAATCCCGTTTTTGATGTACGTTTCAACGCGGTTATTGATGCCACGGCCACCATTGTTGAGGTTGTTGAGAATATAATACCTCCTGAATTTTTCGACAAAAGCATCATCAAAATCAAAATGACAGTTTTTCTGTTTCAACAAATTTTCCCTGATCATTTTGAGGCTTTTAAGCAAAATCAGCTTGTCAACATCGGGGCGGATGAAATCGAAAACCACGAAATTATCGCCAAAGCGATTCAGGATTTCGGGGCGGTTGAGCTTAGTATTAAAGAAGTTTTGAATTTCGGACATGATGTTTTTGGATGTTACCTCATAGCTGTCGCCGAAATTTATGTTAGGTATTCTTTTTCCGTGCTCATCTTCGGTGTAAACACCCAGATTGCTTGTAAAAATGATGAGTGTTTCCGAAAAATAAACCGTTTCGCCTTTGCCATCGGTAAGCCGGCCATCATCGAGTATTTGCAGGAATTTATCAAAAATAACGGGATGCGCTTTTTCGATTTCATCAAAAAGCACTATCGAAAAAGGTTTGGCGTTAACCTGGCTTGTAAGCTGACCGCCTTCCTGGTAGCCCACGTAGCCCGGTGGAGACCCAATAAGCTTGGTGTCGGAATTTGAATCGTTGTACTCGCTCATGTCGAACCTCAAAATGGCATCCTCATCATTAAAAATGAGCTCGGCCAGCGATTTGGCAAGTTCCGTTTTACCAACGCCGGTAGGTCCGGCAAAAAACATCACACCTTTAGGCTTGTTTTTGGCGCGTTTCAAATCAATCGAATGGAGTCCCAGCTTGGCGCGACGAATGATTTCGACACTTTTTCTGATAGCAGCTTCCTGTCCCATAACCCGTTTGCCCAGTTCTTTTCCGGCATTTTCGATTTTGGATTTTTCGAGGTCTTCCCAAAAGTTCTCGCGGGTTCCATATTTAAATAAGTCAATGATCTGCTGAATGTTGTTGATATGGATTTTTTCCTGCTGCGAAATTGTAATCAGGTTTTCGAGTTCCTGATTGGCCAAACCGTCGGTGAGGTCGGCAAAAATGCTGATGATTTCTTTTTCGTTTACAGCTTCACCTTCATGATAAAAGCGTTGCGACTGCACTCTGAAAAAACGGTTTCGCTCTTCCTTGTTAGGTTTTTTAATTTCGATGCCTTTGGTGAGCGGATTTTCGAGTAAAATCCAGCTGGGAATATCGTTGAGTTTATCACACAGGAAAATCAGGATGTTGCGCATTCCGCCCTTTTCGGGAAAAAGGCGTGCATCCTGTGCTGACTTAAGCAGTTTTAGGAAAATCACGCGCTCATCTTCGTTGAGGCTGTTGGGGTCGCCCGAAAACCGTGAACTGTAATTGATAATTCCGGCAGATACTTTTTTGTTGTTCGACATGAGCAACCTGAAAAACGACAAGGCATCCGAGAGTTTTTTCTCGACATTGGAGATTTTTTTTGAATCTAAAAATGATTTTGCATTTGGCACATTATCAATTAAATAGCCAATAATATTATCACGGTTCAGGTCAGTGGCCGGGTCAGATAAAATGTCGAGACCGTCAATAATATCGTAATAGGCAATAATTTCGAAGCCTTCATTCTGGAGATATAGCTTCAGCAATAGCTGAATATCGTTAAATCGTGCCCATTGAAGTTCGTCGGGGTTTTCGACTTTTTTGTAGTTTACCGGAAAATAGTAACAATCGTAAACGTTGCCATAGAGGTAAAACTGCGATTTTAACGATTGAAACCGCTTAAACTCCTGCATCCAACCAGGGAAAAACTTACGTTCGGATTCTGACATTTTTTAAATATTTGAAATTCGGAACTTTTGATTTACGGTTAATCCGGCTTTTCGATTAAAAATTACAAACCAACGAAAAGCCGACCAAAATTAGCGAAATTGGTGAAGGCAAAGTTAAGAAAAGCGGTTTTTAACCAGGATTCTTAAAAACAACACTTCTGCTCATCCGTATTTTGGGATAATCAACAGGTTTTAACCCTGCGTTGATGGCAATTTCAACTTCCTGCTTAAAGGCTTTTGAGATAACATGAAACCTCGGTTCGACAAGCATGTAAAGGCTTCCGGGCATCATGGCCGACTTAATTTGTCCGATAAATTTTTCTTTGTTGTTCACCTCATGCAGCATCCAGAAATTGAGAATGAAATCGTATTGGCCGTCAAGACCGATGGTTTCGCTTGTTGCTTTTTGGAAGGAAATAATTTTTTGGAGCGGCGTACCCATAATTTTGTTTTTCAATCGTTCCAGTCCTGCTTCCTGAATATCGCAGGCTGTAACATTTCCGGTTTCGCCAACAATTTTGGCCAGTCCAACCGAAAAAAAGCCTGGTCCACAACCCACATCAGCCACCATATAGCCCGGTTTGATGTAGGGAGCAAATATTTTGTCGGGATTGTGAAAATGCTTTCTGAAACCAACATCCAAAGTCGAATAAAAACCAGATGGACAAACATGTTCATCCATCAAAAGGAGTTTTCTGATTGATTTTATCATCTCTATTTTCGTTGAATTATATAGTATGAAAAGTTTTTTTTTGGTTAATTCTCAGCATCAGAAAACCTAACAGGTTTCGGCTTTTTAGACCGCACCTAAAATTATCTCATTCCAAAAACTTCCTGTTTCCTGATAGATCCTTTTTGCTCTTTTTAGTGCCAACTTTTTTCGTTAACGCCTTAAATTTTGGTGGAAGCTGCACCAACGCCTTTTCGGTGGCTTTAATCTCGTTTTCGAGATCAATTTTAAGTCCTTCCAGTTTTAATTTTTCCAGCATTTTCCTAAACCCGGTGCAGGTTTCATCCATCTCGGCAAGCCGGATTTCTGCTTGTTCGTGGGTCAGTTCGGTGCGGTTTTCGGGAATTAAAAAATTGTACAACATCCGGCCATTGCTGTCGAATCGCAGGTTTACAAAATTATCCTGGTCGGGAACACTCAATAAAAAAACATCACCACGCTCAAAATCAATAACCTCCATGTCGGTCATCACTTCGTAATTCAAATCCTGAAGGCCGGCGATTAACCTTTGTTTTATAAATTTCTGCTCCGCTTCGAGTTTTAACCGGGCTAACCGGGCAAACCTATTATTTTCGATCAGTTTTTGCCAGGATGAGGAGGCGTTATTTACATCTTCTTTTTTAATTCGGTCATGTTGGATTAATTGATTGATTTTCATCGAAAACTGAGCAGATTCATCTTCCTGCGATTTTTCAAAAACATGAAGGTCAATT
>CAIYZW010000592.1 GCA_903930725.1 uncultured Bacteroidota bacterium | reverse complement strand
TGCTGCATTCACTGTTTCTTACAATACCTCTTCCGACCGCCGCCTGAAAAACAATATCGTCAACACCCATTTTGGAATCAATGATTTGATGAAAATACAGGTACGCGATTATGTTTACAAAGCCGATGCAGGCAAAACATTAACAACCGGTTTTATCGCACAGGAACTGTACGATATTTTCCCAAATGCGGTTACCAAACCGGCCAAAGCCGAAGATATGTGGAGCGTTGATTATGGCAAAGTAACACCATTGCTGGTAAAAGCCATACAGGATCAGCAGGCTGCCATCGAAGTACAGCAAAAGCAGATTGATGAGCTGAAAGCACAGAATACTGCTATGAAAGCTGATAATTCCAGCCTTAAAGCTGAGAACTCAAGCATAAAAGCCGATGTGGAAGCATTGAAAAACGCTGTTTACGGCACATCTCAAACCAATAAGAATAATACAGCATATCGTGTACGCGCCATCAGGGCTTTTTAACCATTTGGCTATTTATCAATTTAACAATACCCCCGCTTGTACTGAGCGAACATGCCCGACTGGGCGGGCGGAGGTCGAAGTAAGCAGTAGGATTTTTAACCCAACCCCCTACTCAAAAAGGGAGGGACTTACTCACCCTCCTTTTTTGGGGAAGGATTCAGGGAGGGACAAATTAAATCAACAAATTTTAAAAATTGAAACATTTATAAATCTAAGTCTTATGAAAAAAGTACACAAATCACTCCTTTTTTCCATTATTTTACTCGGTTTCATGGCAATAAGCCAGATCAGCTTTGCCCAATTTCCACCACCACCACCTTCGGGTGACAAAGGCGGCAGTAGCAACGGCGTACCAGGTGGCGGCGCACCCATCGGCAGCGGCATTGTTTTATTAATCTCGCTGGCAGCGGGATATGGCGGGAAAAAGGTTTTTGATGCCCGAAAAGAGTTGTCGGAATAAGTTTTTTGTTTTCGCTGAGAAGCCCGGGCAAAGTTTGTCCGGGCTTCTTTCTTCTAAAATCATTACTTTCGCCATCAGTTAAAAGAAGGTGAGTTCTAAAAAAATGGATTTTTTGAACTCACCTATATTTGCCGTTAACAATTTAAAATTGGATAATTAAACAATGATGTCGAAAATACCTACTTCCAATTGCTCACCAGGTTTATTTCGGGCCTTTGTTATCGGCATCCTGATTGTGATGCCTTGGCATGTTTCGTTTTCACAGTTGGCTGGCCAGTTTTATCCGGCGGCAAATCTTTCAAATTTCCCATTTACCCTCATGTCTTATGGCCCCGACAATCAACTGCCTCAAAGCGAGATCAAATCTATTATTAAAAAACCGGTTAGTGGGGAGCTGCTTTTTTCAACGGCTAATGGCCTGGTAGTTTTTAATGGATATGAAATGCTGCCGTATAGCAATGAGCTGGTTTATAATGAACTTAATTATTCGGAACTGTATTACAACTGTCAGTATCAGCAACCGCTTGGGTTTAACTATGGAGGTAAATTGTTTCTGTTGGATTTGCAACCTAAGCTTATTGGCCGGTATGGGGCTGTTGACATTCGCGAAAACCTATGGGTTGTAATTGATTCGACAGGAAGTATGGAATTTGTTGACAATAATACGGATGCGAAAACCACAGAGAAAACAGGTATCCCTTATCCATCCTACATTCAATATTTGGGAAACGGAAGTTTTTTGGTTTCCGATAGAACC
>CAIYZW010000591.1 GCA_903930725.1 uncultured Bacteroidota bacterium | reverse complement strand
GGATTAGAGCCAACTATCATAAATATTCAGGTGTGGTGGTTGATATGTATTTTGATCATTTTCTGGCCGCAAAATGGCTCGATTTCTCGGATGAAACATTGATGGGTTTTACAAGAAATTCGTATCGCACACTTTTTAGATATTACGTTTTGATGCCACCCCGAATGAAGCGGATTTTGCCATTGATGGCAGCAGGCAATTGGCTGGCCTCTTACGCGAAAATCGAAAATGTAGGTCTCGCTTTGCAAGGAATGTCGCGCCGGACAAAATTTGTTTCAGGAATCGAAAATGGGGCTTCTGATCTCAAAATCCATTACCAGAAATTGGGGGAGGATTTCGATAATTTCTTTCCGGAACTGATCGCTTTTTCGCAATCATTCTTAAACAAAGCCTGATTATCCTGAAATTGGTGGCGTGAAATTACTTTAACCCAAAACAGTGATTAAAAGTCTTCGTCCTCCGCCATGGTTGCGGAATTCGCACAAAAATATTCCCTGCCAGGTTCCCAGATTCAATCGCCCGTTGGTAACCGGAATAGTTAAGGATGCCCCGGTAATTACCGATTTGATATGTGCCGGCATGTCGTCCGCACCTTCGGCGGTATGCCTGTAATAGGGAGCATTTTCGGGCACATATTTATCAAAGTATTTTTCAAGATCGGTTCGCACCGAGGGATCGGCATTTTCGTTGATGGTTAATCCTGCCGATGTATGCTGTATAAAAATGTTGATCAATCCTTTTTCGGGCAAGGCCTGCAACTGATTTTCGATGTGATGGGTTATCAGATGTATTCCCCGCCGGAAGTAAGGCAGCCGGATTTCGTATTGTTGTACCATTTTTCGCTTAAATTGATGTTCAAAAAAAAGAGCCCTGAAAGACAACTTTCAGAACTCTTACTTTAATTATTCAGATATTTACTACTCTGAGGGAATTTCCTCTCCTGGTTTCATTGGTATGATGCCTGCAATTTTCTCGAGCATTTCGGTGGTAACTGATTTGGGCCTTTCCAACGGATAACCCAAAGCACGATCCCAGATAATGTTTGCAGCAATTCCGATGGATCTTCCAACGCCAAAAAGCACGGTATAAAAATCATATTCGGTTACGCCATAATGCCACTGGATTACACCAGTCTGTGCATCAAGGTTTGGCCATGGGTTTTTGGCTTTGCCTTGTTCCTTTAAAATTGGTGGAACGACTTTATAAAGCAGGTCAACGTATTTAAACAAAGGATCGTTGGGCATGTTTTTCAAACAAAATTCCCGCTGAATGGTGTACCGAGGGTCGGTTTTCCTTAAAACGGCATGACCGTAACCCGGAATTACCTGTCCCGAATTGAGTGTATCCCAAACAAATTGTCTCATTTCGTCCTCGGTTGGAATTTCATCACCCATTTTATCTTTTACATCTTGTAACCAGATTAAAACTTCCTGATTTGCCAGGCCGTGTAATGGGCCAGCTAAACCGTTTATCATGGCCGAAAGCGACATATAAATATCTGCCAGGGTACTTGCAACCAGATGCCCGGTATGCGCGCTTACATTTCCGCTTTCGTGGTCGGCATGAATGATAAAATGGAGCCTTGCAACGTCATCGTAAGGTTTTGGTTTACCCATCATGTGGGCAAAGTCGGCACCAATATCAAGATTTGGATTTGATTGAATCCGTTTTCCTTCGCGATACAATTTTGCATGAATGTAAGTTGCGATTTCGGGAAGTTTTGCCAATAAATTCAATGCATCTTCGTACATCGGATCCCATAAATTATTCTTATTGATGCCTGCAGCATGTTTTTTAGCAAAAAACGATTCGCGGCTCATGGCAAGAATTGCATTTGAAAAAATCGCCATAGGATGGCTGCAACATGGCGAAGCATCAATAACTTCGTAAACATACCGTGGAACAATCCGGCGCTTTCTAAATTCATCAACAACATCCATAACTTCAAGGTTGGTTGGGACATCGCCTGTTAGCAGAAGATAAAACAAACCTTCGACATAAGGCATTTCACAACCTTTTGGTTTAGGAAGTTTTTCAAAAACCTCCTGCAAAGTAAATCCTCGGTATCTGATTCCTTCGTTTGGGTCGAGGTACGAAATATCGGTAACTAAGCTTTTTATTCCGCGCATTCCCCCGATAAGTTGAGCGATGGTAACCTGGTCGACAACCACGTGTCCAAATTCGTGTAGGAGTCTTTGGGTACGAGGACGATGCTCCTCAATTTTTTGCTGCAATTTAAGTTTTAAATTACTCATTATGTATTAGTTATAGTGATTTTGAAGTATGATTTGTGAATGTCTAAAATTAGTAAATATTTGAGATATCAGGCGTCGGACAGTTTTTATTCGAAATTATTTTGAAAGTTTAATTTGAAGATTTTCATCCAACGCACTTAAAAAGTCTTCGGTGTTAAGATAATGTTCGGGTTTAAGGGCTTTCCCGTAGGCAATCAAAGCCAAATCCTTGGTCATTTTCCCGGATTCCACAGTCTCGATGCAAACTTCTTCGAGGGCGGTGGTAAATTTTATCAATGCATCATTGCCATCGAGCTTACCCCGATGCGCCAGGCCTCTTGTCCAGGCAAATATCGAAGCAATCGGGTTTGTAGAAGTAGGTTTGCCTTTTTGATGTTCACGAAAATGACGGGTAACCGTTCCATGAGCAGCTTCGGCTTCCATGGTTTTTCCGTCGGGAGTTACAAGCACCGATGTCATCAAACCCAACGAGCCAAAACCTTGTGCTACGGTGTCCGATTGAACATCTCCATCATAATTTTTACAAGCCCATACAAAATTTCCGGGCCATTTAAGCGCCGATGCCACCATATCGTCAATCAGGCGGTGCTCGTAGGTAATTCCAAGTGCCTTAAATCTCGATTGATAATCTTTCTCAAAAACATCCTGGAAAATATCTTTAAACCGTCCATCATATTTTTTTAAGATGGTGTTTTTTGTAGAAAGATAAAGCGGCCATTTCTTCTGTAAAGCCATGTTGAAGCACGAATGCGCAAACCCGGTGATTGACTCATCGGTGTTGTACATAGCCAGCGCAACTCCATCACCTTTAAAATCGTAAACATTGAAGGATTGCGGTGCATCGCCATTTTCGGGGGTAAAAATTATGGTGAGTTTGCCTTTTCCTTTGACCAAAAAATCGGTAGCGCGATACTGGTCACCAAAAGCATGACGACCAATGCAAATCGGGGCTGTCCAGCCTGGCACCAAACGCGGGATATTTTTTATAAGGATGGGTTCTCGAAAAACAGTGCCGTCGAGGATATTTCTGATAGTGCCATTTGGAGAACGATACATTTCTTTGAGGCCAAATTCCTCAACCCGGTTTTCATCGGGGGTGATGGTAGCACATTTTATTCCAACATTGTATTTTTTTATGGCCTGAGCAGCGTCAACAGTAATTTGGTCGTTGGTTTCGTCACGTTTTTCAATTCCCAGATCGTAATATTTGATGTCAATTTCCAGGTAGGGAAAAATGAGTTTTTCTTTGATGAATTTCCAGATTACACGTGTCATTTCATCGCCATCGAGTTCGACGACAGGATTTTCTACCTTGATTTTTTTCATTTCACAATTATTTAAATGATAAATTTCGGATTTACAAAAACATAAATGTATTTGAATATGTTGTTGCAACTTTGCAAAATTAAAAAAGTGTTAACACCGATTAACATTTGCCCTAAAAAAATATGTTAAATTAATACCAATCCCAAATTCCAACCCCCGACAGGTTACGTGCTTTTTCCAATTTTGAAATCATTTTTATTAAATATTTTGATTCCCGATTTGGGATACCAATCATTTTATTTTTACTTTTGAAAAAAATTAACTCTCATGAATCCATTTAAAGTTTTTGTTGTCGAAGATGACCCATTTTATGGCGAAATGTTAAAATACCACATCAGTCTTAATCCTGATTATGTGGTCGAAAAATTTGAAACCGGCAAAGATTTTCTTCATAATTTGTATAAAAATCCATCCGTCATTTCACTGGATTATTCTCTTCCTGATATGTCAGGTCTCGAAGTTTTAAAGAAGGTTAAAGAGTTTAATCCCGAAATTCCGGTAATTATTGTTTCAGGGCAGGAAGATGTTTCAACCGCTGTAATCCTGCTTAAAGAGGGTGCTTATGATTATTTTGTTAAAGATGACGACACTAAGGACCGCATCTGGAATGCCTTAAAAAACATCCGCGAAAAAGTTGAATTGGAAAAGGAAATTGATGTTCTTAAAGAAGAAATCGGAAAAAAATACAAATTTGGAAACATCATCAAAGGTAACAGTCCCGAAATAAAAAATATTTTTTCGCTCATTGATAAAGCCATCGGGACAAACATTACCGTTTCGATTGCCGGCGAAACCGGCACTGGCAAGGATTTGGTTGCAAAAGCGATCCATTATAATTCGCCACGGGCAAAATATCCCTATGTCGCCATTAATGTATCGGCCATTCCCAAAGACCTGATCGAAAGCGAGTTATTCGGTTCCGAAAAAGGGGCCTATACCGGCGCCTTTACACGAAAACTGGGGAAATTTGAAGAGGCAGGGAAGGGCACCCTTTTTCTCGACGAAATTGGCGAGATGGAAATGAATATGCAGGCCAAGTTATTGCGGGTCCTTCAGGAACGGGAACTTACGCGTATTGGCGGGCACCAGCTGGTAAAAGTAGAAGCCCGTATTTTGGTTGCCACCAACCGTAACCTTGCCGAAGAAGTTCAAAAAGGAAATTTCAGGCAGGATTTGTATTACCGCCTTTTAGGGCTTCCAATTTATTTACCGCCACTCCGCGATCGCGGAAACGACATTTTACTGCTTGCCAAGCATTTTGTTGATGAGTTTTGCGACGAAAATGGTATCCCCAAAAAAACCATTTCGCAACATGCCCAGGAAAAACTGCTTGGATATTCATATCCCGGAAATGCACGCGAATTAAAGGCTATGATGGAGTTGGCCACGGTAATGTCGAACGGGACAGTAATCGAAGAAACAAACATTTCATACAGCTCACCAAACCGCTCCAACGATTTCATGCTTGATGCCGAAGATACCCTTGTAGGCTATAACCGTAAGATAATCAGATATTATCTGGATAAGTATGATAAAAACATCATCAATGTAGCCAAAAAACTCGACATTGGTAAATCAACAATTTACCGCATGATGAAAAACAACGAACTTTAGATGAAAAAAATGAAAACCCAGAAACTTTACGACCTTTCACAGTTAATCGAAATTGTTGGTGACGAGGAGGGATTATTAAAAATGGTGACAATCTTTATCGAATCAACACCCCGGACATTAGATGAATTGAACGAAAATTTCAGAAACAAAAATTTTGAGATGGTCGCTCAAAATGCACACAAAATGAAGGCTTCAATTGACATGATGAGGGTGGTTTCGCTTCACGATATGATTAGAAAAATTGATAAGCTGGACAAGGTTATCGAAAACCAGGCGGAACTGAAGGACATTATTTCGATTGTGAATACTAAACTTACCCAGGTATTTGCCGAACTTAAAAAAGAGTTTGCGCTATAAATTCAGGCTTAGTTTATCATCAAACAAATCCCCCAAATCTGTTCCCGGTGAAAGCCAGAATGAAGATAAGCCATATTTTTCGGCACTTTCGGTATTTTGAACCGTATCATCAATAAACAAAGCATTTTCCCGCGTTAATCCATTATCGGCAATAACTTTTTCAAAGATTTCCTGATCAGGTTTTCTCATTCCGATTTTAAACGACCAGTAAGTTTTATCGAATAACTCGCTAAAATCGTACCCGTAAATTTTTAAAAACTGTTCCGAGTAAAAATTGTAATGAATTGCGTTTGTGTTGCTTAAAAGGAAAAGCCTGTATTTTGATTTTAATTTTTGAAGAAGGCCGATTTTATCATGAAAATAATCAATCAAAATGCTGTTCCAGAGTTCATCAACTTTCGAAAGAGGGATATTTTTATCAATTAATCCAGTAAGTTTTTCCCTGAAAATATCTTCGTTTATTTTGCCGGTTTCCAAATCGCTAAACAACGAATTCTGACTTGCCTGAGCATATAATTTTTCGAATCCATTGATTCCAAAAGCTAAAAACGCTTTTTTCTGCCGTTCAAAATCAATTTGGTAAATCACTCCCCCAAAATCAAATATCAGGTTTTTAATGTTTTCCGATTTCATTTTTAACAGGATTGTTGAGTTATAAAAAAACCCGTTTTCTGTGTTTAAGTTACAGAAGAACGGGTTTTATAAATTCACCGAAAGGCAGATAAATTTGGTTATTAATTTAACAAACCTCTCAAAATGTGTATTTTACAAAGGATTTGCAACCAACTCATATTTAAATTCGAAGTTGACTTTAAAATTAAGTGGTGGTTTATTACTGGAATTAGCAAAACTCAGCCGGAATTTGTGAGGTGAATTTTTTATCAGTTCCTGCATGCTGTTAATGGCGTCCTGATTGACATTAAGTACGGTTGGCGTGTTTAAAAGAGCTTTCAGGTTTTGATTGCTGATTGTTGTAATTGTTTTTTCGCCGGCATTGTTTTCATCAGCAATTTTCAACGTAGCTTCGATGATTGTCTGGTCGTCGTCACCTTCAAAGGCAGTAAGCCAGTACTTTACTTCGATGATGTTAATTTCCTTAATCTTGCTACCATATTCGTTGATGATGCTATCCTGTGAGGCAAGGTCAACAAGTTCGGAAATCGCAAATACCGAATCAACCGACACAACCGGCACTTCATAAGAATAAATCAGGGTTTGGTTGAAGTCTAAAAGACTGTCTTCGCAGCTTTGAAACAAAAACAAACCAGTAACTGCAATAAATAAAGCAAAAAATTTGGTTTTCATAATTATGATTTTTAATTAAAAGATTTTTGAATAATGTGGCAAAGATAGTTAGAAAACAAAAAACTTAAGATTTTTATTTCTTTTCTGAATTG
>CAIYZW010000590.1 GCA_903930725.1 uncultured Bacteroidota bacterium | reverse complement strand
CCACAATATGATTTTTTGCTTTATGCAATGCATCCGCATACGAAATAGCAACGATTGGCTTGAGACACACCCAACCCAAGGCGAAAAGTGTGAACCACGTTTTCAATGTTGACATTTGCACAAATGGTCTTAAAAATTCCATTTTCGTTCCGTGCCACCGGCATTGTTTATCCTGTTAAAAAATGGAGCCTCAAAACCGACTTTAACGGGAATTATGAGGGTGAACTGAAGAATTACAAAACCGGAGTTCTTGAAGATGTAACAAGTTACAAATTCGATCGCGGTGATATTGCCCGGCTTTCGCTGCTGCCCCATTTTGTAAATAATTCGTATGTAAATGCCGGTGACACTCTCGGCTACATTTCGTCAAGATTTATGGATGAAAAGATTCAGACCCGCCAGCATCTGGCCGATGTAGAATCAAAACTTCTCGAAAGCAGTTTAACCGGCGAAAAGGAATCAATTCTCGAAAATCTGAAACAAAAATTGATTTATGCAGAACAACAATTCGATTTGACAAAAAAAAGCTACGACCGTTCGCTGGTACTTTTTCGGGACAGCATTATTCCACCAATTGAATTTGAAATTGCCCAAACAACTTTCGAAAATGCCAAAACAGCCGTTAATATTGCTAAAAGCGAATTCGATGTAGCCAAAACCGGAGTAAAACCCGAAGAGATTAAACTTATCGAAGAACGGATTTCGTCGTACAAAAAAGAAATCGCGTTTTACGATAATATGAAAAATGATTACGTACTGTTATCACCCTTTTCGGGGAAAATGATTTTCGATCTTTATGCCCTTGAACCTGTCGAATACATTTCGATATCCGATACTTCGGGTTACATGCTTTATGCCCCCATCAAATTTAATTACCGAGTTTATTTAAACCTCAATTCGAAGATCGAATTCACAGTTCCCGGAACGGAAACAATTTTAAATTCCCATCTTTTGGAGATTTCAAATAATGTGGAGTACATCAACAACTGCCAGGTTGTTTTTACGATGTCGGAGATCGAAAATCCTTCTGAAATTATTTTTCCGGGTTTAACAGTCCAGTGCAACTTTATTTGCGATGAAGTTTCGCCCTGGGAGTATGCCAAAAGAACCCTTAATATTTTTATGCGATAAGCCTGATGCTTCGAAATGAGATTAAATACTTTGTGCACAACAGCAAAATTGACACTTTGCGAAAGATGATCCTGCCATTTGTCAAGCTGGACAAGCATTCGCAAATGATGCCTGATAAGCAGTACACCGTGCGAAGTATCTATTTCGACACTCCATCCTACGATTTCTATTTCGAGAAAGTTGAAGGAATTAAACACCGCAAAAAATTCAGGCTTCGTGGCTACAACACCATTGATGATGGTACACACACAGTTTTTTTTGAGATTAAGCGAAAATATGAAAATCCAATTAAGAAAAACCGGGCTCCGTCAACATTTAACGAAGCGATGGAAATTTTTAGAGGAAAGAATATTGAATCGGTAATTTCGAATAGTGCGAAATTTCCCGAGGCTGTTGACGATGCCAAACGCTTCTTTTTCCATTACCATCAGCGGCAGTTAAGGCCTGTAATACTGGTTATTTATGAACGTGAAGCTTTTCTTGGAGCTTGCGATGAAACCATTAGAGTAACTTTTGATAAAAACCTTCGTGGGGTTGCTTTTCCGTCTGTTGATGAACTTTATTCAGAAGACCGGGCCAGAAGTTCGATAAAAGATCATTTTATCCTCGAAGTGAAATACAACGACTATTATCCTTCATGGATGAAACCAATTATCGGGATTATGGGGCTGCGCCGGCAATCAGCTTCAAAATATGTGATGTCAATTGATACTCAAAATTTTATCAATACAAAAAAACTACCGAGCACTTTTGCACGGTCAATTCTTTTTAAAAATAAACTCATCTAAACGAAATGTTTGAAGAATTTCAAAATATTGATCTGTTCCCGGTAACCATTTACACGGTTATTGGCAACCTGCTGGTTTCCTTTTTTTGTGGAATAACCATCTCGATGGTTTATCGCCAGGTTTACAAAGGACCAAGCTATTCGGTGACCTTTGTTAATGCGCTTGTGGTGCTTGCAATGATTACTTCGGTGGTGATTTTGGTGATTGGGAATAACCTTGCCCGGGCGTTCGGTCTGGTAGGTGCGATGTCAATTATCCGTTTCAGAACTGCCGTGCGTGATGTGCAGGACATCGTTTTTATCTTTTTTTCGCTAAGTGCCGGGATGGCGGCCGGAGTCGGGCTTTATTCTGTGGCCATTGCTGGTACGCTGCTTATCAGCCTTGCCATCGTTACGTTATCAACTTTTAATTTTGGGCAAACCCGCAAACGTGAATTTTTGTTACAAATCTCCTATTACACCAGCGACGAAAATGAACTTACAATCGAAAAAATCCTTAAAAAGCATTGTAACAAAATGAAACTCGTAAATATTAAAAATGTAGGTTCCGACAATCTTCTGGAAGCTTTTTATCACATTTCGTTAAAACAGGAAAAAAGGAATTCACTAATCCTGAGCGAATTCACTACATCAAAAGCCATTGTTAACGCCAATCTCTATTTTGATGAAGATGACGTAAATCCACCAACCTATTAGTGGCAGCCGTCATTTATTCATTTTCTCTTTCGATCTTGAAAATAGTTAAAATTTAGTTGGAGAGAGATTCACAGTCATTAAAAAAATGTCAGCGGCAATTACCAAAACCAGGAACCCCGAGCTCCGAGCCAAAAACATAGAACCAGGAACAAAACCTGATATTCAATAAATTACCAGGACATCTCACACAATAAATCTGACGATTGATTGTTCATTTAACTATTTTTAAATCTATTTTGAATTTGCCTTGCAGCTAAATTGGCTATTTTTGGCAGAAATTAAAACTTTTAGCCTTTGAAAATTGAATTCTTTTTCGCGACTTTGTTTATTTTGTGTATTCTTTACGCAAATGGGCAACAAGTAATCACCGATTCGCTAAAATTCACAACTGATACAGTTGCCCTCGATTCGTTAAACAACCGAATCCAATACTTACCACAGGATTTCTCACTTATTCCGGGCGAATTGCTCTACAACCATGTTTGGGATAACACCAATATTCGTTACAAATCACCTGCTTTACCCGATAAAAATGATACCGTTACCATTGTACTGAGAGGCGAAGGCGATGAGGGTTATGTTCATCCACACAAAGGAAAAATCATTTCGCAATTCCGTACTAAAAGAAGAAGAAACCATACCGGAACTGATGTAAAATTGAATCCACGCGACAGCGTTTATTGTGCTTTCGACGGGAAAGTAAGGCTTGCCCGCACTTACAGCGGTTACGGGAAATTAGTTCTGGTCAGACACAACAATGGTCTCGAAACCTTGTATGGTCACCTTTCAAAAATAAATGTCGAAGAAAACCAGATGGTTTGTGCTGGCGATTTGATTGGTTTGGGAGGCCGCACAGGCAGAGCTACCACCGATCATTTACACTTTGAAACGAGAATTTTTGGCGAGCCTTTCGATTCGGAAAAATATATTGATTTTGACAATTTTGCTCTTAAAAGTGACACCTTGTATCTGATAAACAAGCGTGTTGAAAGTAATTTGGAAAAATTCCCTAAACCAAACTCCAACACCGAAATTGTAGCTGGTGCAAATGAGGATTTCTCTGTATTTCATAAAATAAGAAGTGGTGATACTTTGTCGGGCATCGCCAGGAAATACAATACCACCGTCCAGGGACTTTGCCAGGTGAATAACATAAGTCCAAAAAAAACCCTGAAAATCGGGACTGTTCTTAAAGTAAAATAACCTGTTTTCCACAAGATTAAAATGCTCCTTATTTTGCCCGGCAAAGAATAAAAGCCATTAAATAAATTGAGGATTTTGCATATTTTTGTTTTGTTCAGAAAACAAATTCTAATATAATTCAGAATGTTATGAAAAATTTTGCAGTGGTTTTAGCAGGTTGTGGCGTTTTTGACGGTGCCGAAATTCATGAAGCCAGTTTAACTTTACTTTCGATTATGCAACACGGTGGAGTTTACAAGGTTTTTGCACCCGACACTTACCAGTATCATGTAATCAACCACATTACAGGCAGTGAAATGCCCGAAAAAAGGAACGTTCTTGTGGAATCGGCACGTATTGCCCGTGGAAAAATTTCTCCCTTAACCGACTTTAATGCCAATGATTTTGATGCGCTGATTTTTCCAGGTGGTTTCGGTGTAGCTAAAAATCTATGCAATTTTGCATTTAAAGGTGCTGATTGCTCAGTAAATGAAGATGTTGCAAAAGCTATTAAATCAATGCACGCAAGCCGAAAACCCATTGGAGCTTTGTGCATTTCACCGGTATTGCTGTCGAGGGTTTTCGGAAAAGTTGAACTGACCATTGGCGATGATCGAAACACAATTACCAGTGTCGAAAAAATGGGATCAAAACATATCAAGACCACGCATGGCGAGGTAATCCACGATCATGATCATCATATTTTTACAACTCCTTGTTACATGCTCGATGCCAATATATTACAAATTTATGAAGGAACTACCAACATTGTAAAAGCAATGATGGAAAGCATGGAATAGTTGCAAAATCCTGATTTTTAAATTATTCAGACTACGACAAAAAAGAATTTGGTTTTTGATTTTATAAGTTTTTCAAAACCAACCTTAACGATTATCCGGTGAAGGCAGTCCGTTTTTTTCTTTCTGTCTGCTCAACCCAATGCTGAAATTATCGCCCACAGCAAACACTGTTTTGTTCTGGGTGTCTTTTTTAAACGAGCGGTATATTGGCAAACCGTCAGCAAAAGCTAAAAATGTTTCTTTTCCGCGGTTTGCAATGTTGTTGATTAATGCAGGTTCCTGGTCGGGATGATTCCCTTTATTAATGATTTTGTGTCCCACATTTGACAAAACACGACCTATTGCGGTTTTCCTGCTTTCCGGATTAAAATTAAAAGCGATGATTGCATCACGCAAAATCATATCATCAAATGAGCCTGACAATTCTTCCCGAACATTTAAATCAGGATTAACAGATTGATTTACAGCAATTAGCTCTGAACCTGCATTTGGAATCTTCGAACCTGGGTTATTCGTTCTGTTTTTGTATTTTTCGGTTTCGTTAGTTCCAACCTGATTATTAGAAGCAACAATCCGAACCGGATTTTCCAATGGTTCTTTTTTATTGGCAGATAAATCTTCCAAAGGATTCTTAATTTTTCCGTTCTGATTTACAATTTCATTTTTTGCAATTTCCGTTTTGGTTTCTGATTGTGTGTTTTTTGGATTAATCGGTTCTTCAATAATCCTGGCCTGCTGATTTGTTGTGCCTGAAATCGGAACCTCCAACAAGCGAAACACGCCAAAAGCAATCATCAAAACAGCGGCAACAGAGGCTGAGTACCAGATAATTTTCCTTTTAAAAGAAATCTCTAAATTTCTCTTAATTAATTCTTTATCAGGAAATACAATCGAAGTTTTTGATTTGAGATATGTCAATTTAAAGGCTGCAATCTCTTTTTCAATCAATACATTTTTAGATTTGAAGGCTTCAAAAACCAGCAATTCTTTCTTCGACAGATCACCTTCGAGAAAAGCAATAATCCACGTTTCGTAATTTTCCTGATTGATAGGCCCATAATCTAAAATCTCGAGGTGCTTTAATTTCGTTTTTTGGTTAAAAACAATCTTAGTATCAGGTTCTAAGCCAATATTTTCGAACTCAAAAAACTCATCCTGCAAATCCGGGTTCTGCTCCAAAAAACGGGCAAGATTCTCCCTGCCCGCTTCATCGAGGGTGTTTTCGGCATAATCGAGAAAAAATGCACCGTAATTATTCCTGTTTATCTGCATGATTTATTAAAATTCTTAAACTACATTATCGAGGCTAACAATATATTGTTTCAAAAGCAGCCGGGCACGGTAAATATAAACTTTAACCTGCGGTTCGTTAAGACCGGTAATATCGCCAATTTCCTTGTAGGAGTATCCTTCATAATCCCGCAACAAAACTACTGTCCGCTGTATTTCCGGTAAAGTATTTACAGCCTTTTCCAATATTTCTGATAAATCAGAATAATCGTTATCAACAGTAGAGAAATTATGGTGGCTAGCATTAAACTCGGTATTTCTCTTGTCCTTTCTAATCATATCAATCATTGTGTGATAGGCAGTTGTAAAAAGATATGTTTTTGCTTTATCGGAGGCCACCTCCTTTCTTTTATCCCAAACACGGGCAAAACTTTCCTGCACAATGTCTTTTGCAGCTTCGTTATCCCTAATATTTTTAAGAATGAAGCGGTAAACCCCATCAGAAAATTCATCAACACACGTATTGAATTCAGCTACTGTCATTAAAAAATTAATGTATCTTACCTAAAAATTAATGCTTTACAAAAATATCATTTTCTTTTTGTTATTGAGACGGATAATGCAGGTAAATAGTTACAAGCCTATAATAATTTGTTATGAAGTCAAATCCTGGTTTGGCTATTTGCCTGAAAAACCAAATTAATCGGATCATAAGTTTTAAGCATTGAAAAACAATAAAATAAATAATATTTTTTTTGTAAATTTTATAATGTTGTGTATATTTGCAGCCTAACAAAAAATCGGGCATATTTGCAGCGGTTTTTTTTGAAAAACTTTATATTACATTAATTCAACTCATTTAAAAAGATCATTAATTATGATTAGGGACTTTAAAAAAGCAAAAGAAAACCTGAAAGAAATCGCTGATGTGATTAACTCTTTCAAATCAGAGGCTGTTCAATTACGCCTTCTCGAATTAGTTCTTTCAATGGAGGATACAGTTGAAGAAGCTGCGGCTCCTGCTCATGCTCCTGCTCCTGTGTTGGAAGAAGTTGTGGCGGTTGTTGAAAAAACAAAGCCTGTTTCAAAGAAGAAAGAAACAGTTGTAACTGGTGAAAAAAAGAAGGAAACCAGAGGTAGAAAACCAAAAGCAGTTGCAGTTGTTGAAGAATCGGCACCTGAAATTGTTGAAGAAGTAAAACCTGAAGTTGTTGTTGAGGCTCCCAAAGAAAAAAAATCAAGAGCCAAACGGACTAAAAAACCGGTTGAAGAATTAAAAGTATCACACGACAGACCAGGCCCCAGTGTAATTTTGAGAACTTTAGCCGCCGAAAATTACTTTTCACAAAACAGAACTATCGGTGAAGTTGTAAAGTATTGTTTGGCTACCTATAACTTTAAATATGCAAGCACCGATTTGTCCGGAACTCTTGCCCGTTTAGTTAAAGACAACATTTTGAAACGTGAGAAAAATGCTGAAACCAACCAGTTTGAGTACATAATGGTTTAATTTATTTTATTTTGATTTTTGTAAAGCAAAAACGGCTGCCGGTTTTATGAAGGCAGCCGTTTTTATTTGCGATTTAATAGTCCAAAAAATGTTTTAATGAGGATTTTAATAATCTGTACGGGAAACACCTGTCGAAGCCAGATGGTGGAAGGCTTTTTGAAATCATTAGATACAAAAATCAACGTTTTTTCGGCAGGCATTCATCCCGAAATTGAGGTTAATCCAAATGCTGTGAAGGTGATGGAGGAAATTAACATTCAAATTAAAAATCAAAAGCCAAAAGTTGCCGAAATCTTTTCACAGGATAATTTCGATTTTGTAATTACGGTTTGTGATTATGCAAATACGCACTGCCCCATTTTTAAAGGTGAAGTAAAGCAAAGGATGCACATCGCTTTTGATGACCCTGCAAAAGCTAAAGGCTCCGATGATGAAATCCTGGCAGTTTACCGAAAAACCAGGGATGCCATTGTTGAGGAATTTTCGGGGTTTTATATTCGCGAAATCCAGCATGAATAAAGGTTTTATCGAATAAAAACAAAATACATGGATTTGCTTCTTGCCGTTGATTTGGGTGTAAAAACAGGGTTGGCACTTTATAGTTCCGACGGAAAACTCGTTTGGTTCCGATCGCAGAACTTTGGAAATGCTTCGAGGTTGCGAAACGCAATTCCAGCCATCCTCACCTGCGACGATGACCTTAAATATCTTGTTGTTGAAGGTGGAGGGCCATTATTTAAAATCTGGGAAAATGAAGCCATCCAAAGAAATATCGAAGTAATTCACACAATGGCAGAACAATGGCGACCGGTAATTTTGTTGCCTCGTGAACAGCGCGGCGGGATTAGTTCTAAAAAAAATGCCATCATTCACGCACATAATATCATCAATAAATTAGCCGACCACCGCGCAACTTCACTCACCGACGATGCAGCTGAAGCTGTTTTGATCGGTTATTGGGCTGTACTCAAACTTGGATGGATGAAAGAAATTTCAAAGTAGTCGGCAGTTAGCAGATGCAATTGCAGTCGGCAGCAACTCTAAACCTGACACCATCAAACTGAAAACAGGAAATGAAACCTGGCAGCTTCAAAAAATGACAAGAACAAAATAGGTAATGTCGCACGGTAAAATGCTTAATTTTACAACTGATTTTTAATATTTTCATAAAAATGATTAGTACTTTCAAAGCATTGGTTTATAGTTATTTATTGATTTTGATGCTGGTTGGTTTTTCGTGCCGGAAAAAAGTAAGCGACCTGCCGGCAAGAACTAAAATTGATATTATTTCGCTAAGTTTTGGAAATACCAAAACCGAAAGCAT
>CAIYZW010000589.1 GCA_903930725.1 uncultured Bacteroidota bacterium | reverse complement strand
GGTATCAGCGATGGGACGAATACAATTATGTGAATGACACCAAAAGTGAAGTCATTTCCAAAACCGGGTTTGACCTGAAAACCGGCGCAAATTACAATCTAAACGAACATCATAATTTTTATGCCAATTGCGGGTATTTCTCAAGAGCGCCCTATTTTAAATATGTTTTTGGCAATTTCACCAATGTTCCCACCAAAGACCTGTCGAACGAAAAAGTGCAGGCTGCCGAGGTTGGTTACGGCTTTTCGGATGCGCTAACCAAGGCAAAGGTTAATGTTTATTTTACCCTTTGGCAGGATAAAAGCTTCCTTTCCAACGAATACATCCAACTCGAAAATAATACCCAAACCCGCGCCCTGGTCACCGGGCTTGATGCGGTTCATGAGGGTGTGGAACTGGAAATCGAACACAGGTTTTCGGATATTGTTAAAATCGGAGGCTTAATTTCGGTTGGCCATTGGAAATGGAAAAATAATGTTAATGCCACCTTGTTTGATGATAATAACCTTGCGGTTGATACTGTAAAAGTTTATGCCGACGGGCTTTTTGTAGGCGGCGCTCCTCAGTTTCAGACCGGAGCTTTTTTCGGTCTTAAAGTTTTTAAAACCTTCGATCTTGCCGGAAACCTTGTATTTTATGATAATATTTATGCCAGCTTCGTGGGTTGAGGTCGCACCAATCCCGACGATCACAGCCAGTCGTACCACATTCCGGCCTATTCGCTGCTCGATCTTCATTTTAGCTATCCTTTCGGCTTATTAAATACAAAAGCCCTTTTTAGTGTGAGTTGTTACAATGTCCTGGATTCCGAAAATATTATTCGTGGTCAAGATGGATTAAGCCATGATGAAGCCGGTTTTGCCGGATTTTGGGGCTTTGGAAGAACTTTTAATTTCTCGCTCCGGTTGAGTTTTTAAGAACGTTGTTTTTCAGCTGGAAATCAGGCGTGCAAGCTTCCGATTCTGTAGTCCGGAAAAAAGTTAACAATTTGTTAATAGATTTTTACATTTAAAATGGATTTACTGCTTTATTTTTGCAGCCATTAAAATGGATTTGTCATTAACTTCAATTGAAAATCTAGGGATGTAATTTATAAACTATTTTAGCTATGATAAAGAAAAACAATAACTTAATGGCTTTATAATTTTTATTTTCTTTCTGATTTCAATCCAAAATATTTAATTAGTTTTATCGAATTATTTTACTTTAATTAATAATCAAAACAATAATCAAATTTTTAATGCTTATGAAAAAATCACTACTCAGGTTTGTGCTTTCGGTGGCTCTGATTTTCAGTGTTCAGGCCATGTTTGCACAAGGATCTACCACCTCCGGTATCAACGGAAGGATCTTGGGAACCAACGGAGAATCGCTGCCAGGCGCAACTGTTGTGGCAGTTGATGTTCCAACCGGTTCGCAATATGGAACTGTAACCGACCTCGACGGTTATTTCCGGCTTCCCAACATGAACGTTGGCGGGCCCTACAAAGTAACCATTACTTACGTTGGTTACGAACCTTTTGTTAAAGATGGAATTTTCCTCCGTTTGGGGCAACCTCAAAAACTTGATGTTAACCTCAGCGAACAGGCAAAAGCGTTGGAAGGCGTCGAAATCGTTGCTCAAAAGAATGACATTTTCGATGGAAACCGCACAGGTGCTGAAACAACAATCAGCAACATGGATATCCAGAAAATGCCAACCATCGAAAGAAGTATTGCCGATTTTACAAGATTAACACCACAGGCTAAAGTATCGAGCAGCGGCGCCATTTCAATTGCCGGTATGAACAACAGGTACAACGCCATTTCGATTGACGGTGCTGTAAACAATGATGTTTTCGGACTTTCGGCGCAGGGTACAAACGGCGGACAAACCGGTGGTACACCAATTTCGCTCGACGCTATTGATCAGTTCCAGGTTGTTTTAGCTCCTTACGATGTTCGTCAGGGTGGATTTACCGGTGCAAGCATCAACGCGGTTACACGTCGTGGAACCAACGAATTCGAAGGCTCGGCTTACATGCTTTATCGCAACGAAAGTCTGGCCGGAAAAACGCCTTACAAAATTCAGCAGGTTGACAGTTTAAGAAAAAAATTGCCCGATTTTGCAGCAAAAACTTATGGTGCCCGTTTGGGTGGCGCGATTATCAAAAATAAATTATTCTTCTTCCTCAATGCCGAATTCCAGAGAGATGAAACTCCAAAACCATTTAGTTTTAGCGACTATACCGGCGATTCTGATGAAGCCGCTTTAAATGCTTTTGCAGATAAATTGCGCGGTTTTGGTTATGGTTATGATCCGGGTGGTTATGGCGAAAAAACACAAAAACTTGAAAGCGATAAAGTTCTTGCAGCAGCAAATGCATATGCAGCCGCTATAGTGCGAACATTGCCAGAGTACGATGAGATTGGTGAGAAGATCTTATACGTAGTTGAAATTTCAATTTCAGGAGAACCAAAAATCGAGAAGCACACGGATAGTTCGTCACGAGAAGAAATGAAAAGAAGGGGTTTTACAGATGAAGAGATTGACGAGGCATTGGAAGAGATGGAATATTTGAATTTGGAGAAGTTAGTTTATGTTGATCGAGATGATCAATAAGGAATGTTTGTATAAAAAATAATTGT
>CAIYZW010000588.1 GCA_903930725.1 uncultured Bacteroidota bacterium | reverse complement strand
TCACAAAAGCCTTGCTCGACAGTATCCCCGGCATATTTTATCTCTACAGCTATCCCGAAATGAGGTTGGTAAAATGGAATAAACAACACGAAACACTCTTTGGTTTTGATGCTGATGAGATGGAAGGCAGGCATTTACTCGAATGGTATGTGCCCGAGTCGCGGGAGATAATTTTACATTCATTAAAAGATTTTGAGGTAACCGGTCAGGCTTCGGTCGAAACGTCCCTCGTTGCCAAAGATGGTCATTTAATTCCATTTTTTTTGACAGGTCTTAAATTTGAGAATGATGGCAAAATCTATTTAATCGGTGTTGGCACCGACATCACCATCCGAAAAAATGCTGAAGAAGAATTGAAAAACTCACTCGAACAATTGCGCCAGTTAACAAAACATATCGAGAAAGTAAGAGAGGAAGAAAGGCTGGTCATTTCGCGCGACCTGCATGATGATTTGGGCCAGGCACTTACCGCCGTAAAAATTGATCTTGGAATTATAAAACATCAGATTTCGGATTCGGAGATAGTTTCGAAAATAAATAAAGTATCTGCCCTGGTTGGCGATACCATCAAAACCGTACAGCGGATAACCTCCGAATTACGACCTCAGATTATTGATGATCTTGGTCTTGAGGCTGCCATCGAATGGTACACCAACGAATTTGCCGCCCGAAATGGAATTGAGATTTTTCTTGACATCACTTCAGACATAGCTATCAATCCAGATGCATCTCTTACTCTTTTCAGGATTATGCAGGAATCGCTCACAAATATTGCCAGGCACTCCAAAGCCACCATTGTCGAAATCGGACTTACCAGAACTGCAGATTTTATTAATTTCAGGATTTCGGATAACGGAATTGGAATAACCGAAAGCCAGATAAAATCGAAAAATTCGTTCGGGATAATCAGCATGAAGGAAAGAGCAGCATCTCTGGGTGGTATTTTGGATATTAGCACCGAAAATGGCCAGGGAACTGTTATAAAGTTAAAACTATCAATTAATCATCTTTAACCTATGAAAATCCTGATTTGCGAGGATCATAAGATTGTTCGGGATGGCCTGAAGCAGATACTTCATCAACTCGACGAAGTATCTCAGATCGAAGAAGCCGGAAATGGCAATGAAGCATTGATTCTTTTGCATAAAGGCAACTTCGATACCCTGCTGCTCGACATTTCGCTTCCCGACAGGAATGGCCTTGAAGTTCTGCAGGTAGTTAAAGAAAAATGGCCATCAACAAATGTGCTGATGCTGAGTATGCACCCCCAGGAACAATACGCCTTACGTGCCCTGAAACTTGGAGCCTCTGGTTATCTCACCAAAGATACCGCCTCCGAAGAATTGCTTGTAGCAGTAAAAAAAGTATCAGAAGGCGGGAAATACATTTCTCAGGCATTAGCCGAGAATCTTGCCTTCCATATTAGCGATGATAAAAACCAACAAAAACACGAAAAGCTTTCGGCGCGTGAATTTGAAATCATGATCCGGCTTGCCGACGGCAAATCGCTTCAGGATACTGCTAATGAACTTTTTATCTCCAATAAAACCGTAAGTACTTACCGCAGCAGGATCATGGAGAAAATGGAATTTAACAAAAATACAGAACTCACCAGGTACTGCATCGAAAACAAACTGATTTAGGGTTCCTGATTCTCAGCAATTAATTTTTGCACCATCAGCCAGCCTTATCCCCCCTACCCTAACTTGCTTTTCATATTTTTTGTAGGATTTATCCTACAAAATAATCAGCCTTTTCCCTACAAACATTTCAGTCTTTATCTTACAAGCAATCAGGTTTTTTGATATTTCCTTTGATAGCCAAAAAACAAGATTCTTATGAAGATAGTAATTGCCGATGATTCTGATTTGATTCGTGAGCGGTTGCAGCAAATGCTCCGTCAGCACGATAAGGTGGAGCTTGTTGGAGCATTTAAAAATGGCACCGAAACCCTTGAAGCCTTACGGGCATTAAAGCCCAAACTGGCCATTGTTGACATCAAAATGCCCGGATTAAGTGGCCTGCAGGTATTAAAAGAAATCAGAAAAGAAGATAAAACCCTCAAATTCATCATCCTCACTTTTTATTCGACGGATTATCATCGGCAACTGGCAATTGAGGCGGGTGCCGACTATTTCTTTTCGAAGGGTGATGATTTTGAGAAAGTATCACAGGTAGTATCGGAAATGTTAAACTGTTTTTAAAAACATTTATATCACTAAAATTTAATCACATGAAAAAGCAGATCATAAACTGGACTTACACATTCATTCTCGCACTGGGTTTTGTCGCAATTCTTAGCTATAGTTGCACGAAAACTGAAACCAAAGACCCGTTAGACGGGAAAGCCATCGAATTTGGAGCGCTGCTCGATTTGACGGTTTACAATCCTGAGAACGGCCTTGCCACTAAAGCTGCCTTACAATTTGCACTCGAAGACCTGAACAACTACGCGGCGATTGCCGGCCGCAATGTAACCTTCACCTGCTCCTTTGCCGATACAAAAATGGATACCACCGAGGCG
>CAIYZW010000587.1 GCA_903930725.1 uncultured Bacteroidota bacterium | reverse complement strand
TTTGATATCCAAGCTGCTCAATCCTGATGTTGCCGTTGAGAATACAAGCCCGCCCGGCATCAATAAGTACTGTTGCATCTAAAGGCTCTGCGGCACCCTGGGAAGTCATTTCCACTTCCGGGATTGACCCATCTTCCAGTATTTCGATGGGCTCAACACAGGCTTTGCGCATGGTGTTGCAACCATGAGTTGAGCGATGGTAAAAAACATACCATTGCCCTTTGTATTCGGCAATTGAACCATGGTTATTCCAGTTTCCTGGATTGCAATGGTTATTATCAATAATTACACCTCCGTATTTGTAGGGTCCAAACGGTGAGTTTGCCGTGGCATAGCCGATGCAGGTTGGAATGTCGCCACGGGAAAGATCGGAAAAAACAAGGTAATAAAGGCCATTGATTTTGGTCATAAAAGCACCTTCGTGAAAATGGTGTTCACCTTCGGTGATGATGCTGTCCCTCACCGATTCTAAATCCAATTCTTTCATGTTTGGTTTCAATTTACCCATTTTCAGTGTAAATTGTCCCCATAGGTAATAAGCCGTACCGTCATCGTCAATAAAGGTGGCCGGGTCAATCTGGTTGTAGCCTTTTAGGTTAATACTTGCACCATTTTGAAAAGGACCCGTCGGTTTTGACGCGGTTGCGATACCTTCAGCAAATTCCCTGTCGGGCTGGCAATAGTACAAATACCAGATTCCATCTTTGTAAGCTGCATCAGGAGCGTACAACACTTTGTCGTTGTAGGGAACGCCATCACCATTTCCTTTTGATGTAAAAATATTTTCGACAAGTCCCCAATTTTTCATGTCCTTGGTGATGAGTAAATGATGCCGGGGTGAACAATAATCGTCACAACTTTCGTCTAATGAACCATAGATGTAAAGTTTTCCATCATTCCAAACTCTGGCTGTTGGGTCAGCAATGTAAACTCCTGGTGGTGAGATTGGATTTTGAGAAAGCATGAATTGTGCATTAAGCAAAGAAAGACAAGACATAAACAAAATTCTGGCACCAAATACTGTTGTTTTCATATCCGGGAAAAATATCGTTATTTCATTACAAATTTAGATTAAATGCCCGTGCCAGTTCATCCAATTGCGCTTTTGTCAATCCCTGTGGCACGAAACCTGCAGTTCTGGCAAAGAGGTAAATCCTGGCTGATTTTGTCAAAGTATCAATCACATCGAAACAATCGGCGATATCCTCACCAACGGCTAAAGTGCCATGTTTTTCCCACATCACAACATCATGTTTTTCGAGTTGTTTTATGGTAGCACGGGCTAGTTCGATAGTGCCGGGCAGCAAATACGGCACAATGCCAAGTCCTTTTGGGATAATTACGCGAGTTTCGGGAATCATCGCCCAAAGCGTTTGTGTAAGATGTTCTGCATTTAAAAACGTGTTTGAGTGCGTTAAAGCAATCAGTTCGGTTGGATGGGTGTGTAAAACCACGCTTTTGCTGTTTCCTTTTGCTATCAAAAAGTTATGAATACTCAGATGTGAGGGTAACTCGGAAGTTGGTTTTACAGGCTTTTCCGAAATGATTTCAAATTTTTTCCCATCCGCAGTAATCCTGATAATTGCACCAAATTCAATTGGTGATTTTGCGACATCGCGCATTCGCTTACCGGTTCCTGTAACATAGAAAATGTTGTTGGCAATTGCAGGAACTTCTTCTGCCAGGTTACAACCGGTTGTTGAAGCAGGCAAATTAAGCAATTCATAATCTGCCAGATGAGTCAGATTTACAGAAATATTGCCCCCGTTGGCCTCAGCCCAGTTGCGTTGCCAGAGGAAACCTGCAACTTCGGCGATGCGGTGTAATTCGTTTTGGATGTTATTACCGCTTGCTTGTAATTTCTCGTTCATATTGCTGAATCTCAGTTATAAAATCCATTCCAACCGGAACGTTATTTTTCAAACAGAAATAATCGAAAACGGCCTGCCAGGGCATTGATTTCAATTCTTCCTGCAGGGCAAGTCTTTCAAAAAGCTGGTCGTTATCTTCATATTTCATCAGCATTTCGATGGGTTCGAGCAAAGCCATCAGCAATGCTTTTTGTGTAGCCCTTGTTCCAATTACATATGCGCCGATGCGGTTGATAGTAGCATCGAAAAAATCTAAACCGATATGAATACGGTCTAAAGCATTGCAACGGATAATTTCACGGGTCAGGTCGGTAAGGTCATCGTTCAGGATAACCACATGGTCGCTGTCCCATCGGATAGGGCGGCTTACATGCAACATAATTTCCGGAGTAAAGAGCAACAATGAAGAAATTTTATCGGCAACACATTCGGTTGGATGGAAATGGCCTGTATCCAGAGTAACGATTTTGTTGTTTTTTGCCCCATATCCAAGGTAAAAATCATAAGAACCAACAGTGTAACTTTCAAGCCCGATGCCGAATAGTTTGGCCTCGATGCTATCTTTCATATTCAGGTATCTAATGGCAAATATTTCGTCCAGCGAATCTTTCAATATTGCCCTGTAGCGCAAGCGATTGGCAGGTACCTCTTTCGATCCATCGTGAATCCATAAATTCATCATACAAGGGTTGGCCTGTTGCCTGCCCATTTCTTCGCTGATGGCGCGGCAACGTTTTGTGTGGTCAATCCAGAAATCGCGGATTTCCTTATCAGGATTGGCAAGGGAAAGGTTTCCACTTTTTGGATGAGAAAAAGAAGTTGAGTTAAAATCCAGCTTTATATTATGAGCTTTTCCCCAATCCATCCAGCTTTGAAAATGAATTGGCTCAACCTCATTTCGATCAACTTTTTTCCCCTGAAAGTCGCCATAAATTGCGTGCAGGCTCAATCGGTGAGTTCCGGGTATCAACATCATGGCTTTGATGATATCCTTTCGTAATTCATCCATTTTTCGTGCCTTCCCAGGATAATTTCCGGTCACCTGTATGCCTCCGGTCAACCCACTGTTGTTATTTTCGAAACCTCCCACATCATCGGCTTGCCAGCAATGGATGGAAATTGAAATATTTTCAAGTACTTTAATCACCATATCAGTATCTACACCAATGGCAGTATAACGATCCCGGGCTTGATTGTAATTTTTTGTAATTTTTTCCATTTCAATTTAATTATTGACTAAATTCATTGTTGATTATCTCTTTGAATTTTTCAAAAGCAGTGTTCCAAACATCGTTGTTTTCAGGGAAATAAACCAGCGAATCCATGTGCTTCCGAAGCAATGCCCTGCCTTCATCCATATTTTTAATTTTACTACAGGCGATGAGCTGCCCCAATAAGTTTCCCATTGCGGTGCTTTCGACGAATGTTGGAATAACCGGAAGACCGGTTGCATCCGCGATAAATTTGCATAATAACATATTATTTATACCTCCACCAGTGATGTAAATTTTATTAATCTGGACAGAAGTTGCTTCCGAAATCTGCTCAA
Source organism: uncultured Bacteroidota bacterium (assembly GCA_903930725.1). Taxonomy (GTDB): domain Bacteria; phylum Bacteroidota; class Bacteroidia; order Bacteroidales; family 4484-276; genus CAJATL01. The sequence continues at coordinate 1,244 of CAIYZW010000587.1, read as the reverse complement.
GAATAACTCGGGTTTTCAGTGCCAGACATTCTAATATTCCACGAATCATAGCAGCTTTGTTGTTCGGAGGCTGCTGGCCTGTTACCCTGCAATAATTCATAATTGCCTCAGGCATATCAGGAGGATTAAAGAAACTGGTGTGGTCAGGATTTATGTAATAGGAAAATTGGGGTGCTTCTTTTGCCATAAGCATCAACATTTCATAAGTATATTTATTCTCATCCCAAACTTTACGGCAGCCTTGCAGTAACCAAAGCCCCATCATGTTTTTCAGTAACCTGAAACCTTCGATTCCTCCTTCGTTTGTAATGTTGTAGCGGAAGGTAAGATCATTGATAATGGGTTTTTTGGTTTCAACACCTACCAGCGCCCATGTTCCAGTGCTGATGTATGCCCAGTCGCTACCCGTAGCCGGTATTGCGGCAATGGAAGATGCGGTGTCGTGTGTGGCCGGCGCTATGACCAGGGTTTCAGCGAATGAGTTTTGATTGGTGCTTGTTTTATTTAGCCGCCCGATGATGGTACAGGGTTGAACAATTTGCTGCATGTCAGTTGACTCTATACCTGCCAAAGCAAGGAGTTCGTTTTCCCATGTCATTTTCATGGGATTAAAAAGTTGTGAAGTGGTAGCAAACGTAAACTCCGTAGTCTTGATGCCGGTTAAAAAATAGTTCAAAATGTCAGGAATAAAAAGCAGGCTGGAACCTTTGGCCAAGGTATTGGGACTTCCATTTTTTGCCGCAAATAATTGAAACAATGTGTTAAAAGGAAGGATTTGTACTCCGGTAAGATCATAAATCCGCCGTAAATCAACAATTCTTGAAACCGCTTCCACAGTATTTATGGTCCGGTTGTCGCGATAGCTGAAGGGTAAACCGGAAATAAAGCCATCTTCATTAACGATGGCATAGTCAACTCCCCAGGTGTCAATGCCAATCGTAGTGAGTGGGTTTTTACTTATCTGTCTGGCTTTACCTATTGCGAATAAAATTTCCTCATAAAACCGATAAATATTCCAATGTCGTCCGCCCGACAGATTTAGAATACCTGTCTGGAATCGGTGTATTTCGATAATATCAAGCACTTCACCATTAAAAGTTCCAAGAAGTGCTCTTCCGCTTTCAGCCCCTAAGTCGATAGCTAAATGTGTTGATTGTATCATCCAAAAAAGACAAATATTATTATCAAAAAGTTAAACTAAACTCGAAAAAATATAAACATGATTATTATTCAAAATAATTTAG
>CAIYZW010000586.1 GCA_903930725.1 uncultured Bacteroidota bacterium | reverse complement strand
TGCTTTTGGAAAAAATGGCAAAGTTTGAGCCTCAAAAAGCTGAAAAATGGATTGACCGTCTGAAAATGGATTTAATATAGGGTATTTAATAATGATAATAATCGGAATAACAGGAACTTTGGGAGCCGGAAAGGGCACCATCGTTGACTATCTCACCACAACAAAGGGATTTAGGCATTTTTCGGTACGTGGTTTTTTAATTGCCGAAATCAATAAGCGCGGCCTGGCGGTAAACCGTGATAGCATGACAGCCGTTGCCAACGAGCTCAGGGCACTCAATTCGCCATCCTACATCACCGACCAGCTTTATGAAATGGCAGAAACTTCCGGTGGTAACTGTGTTATCGAAAGCATCAGAACCCCGGGGGAAATTGACAGTCTTCGCAAAAGTGGCAAATTCTATCTCTTTGCTGTGGATGCAAATACCGAATTACGTTTTGAGCGCATCAAAAAACGTGCTTCGGAAACCGACCACATTGATTTTGAAACTTTCATCGCCAACGAAAAACGCGAAATGACCACCAATGATCCCAACAATCAAAACCTGAAAAAATGTATCGAAATGGCCGATTTTGTTATCGAAAACAACGGGACACAGGAACAACTGATCGAAAAAGTGGCAGCAATCCTTTCCAAAATTGATCATGACGATGATATTTGAAAGTAAAACAGATGATTTGGCTATCAAGTGGGCAGTAGCCAGTAGCCAGTCAGCATGGTACTGCCTACTGGCCACTGCCTACTACCCACTGCTTTCTTAAAAGAAATATTTTATCAAAAACTGAATGAATTATGAACGAACTTACCGACAATCAAAACATCCCAAAAAAGCACATCAGGCCTACCTGGGACGAATATTTTATGGAATTATCGAACACCGCGGCCAAACGAGCCACCTGCGACCGTGGCCGGAGCGGGTGCATCATTGTGCGAAACAAGCATGTTCTGGTTACCGGATATGTTGGATCGCCTCACGGAATGCCGCATTGTGATGAAGTTGGCCATTTGTTTAAAAAAGTTTCGCACGAGGATGGTTCAATCACCCAGCATTGCGTTCGCACGGTTCACGCCGAACAGAATGCCATTTGCCAGGCTGCCAAGCTGGGGATTTCACTGGACAAAGGGACGTTATATTGCAGCATGACACCTTGCCGGACTTGTGCAATGCTGATAATAAATTGCGGGATTGAGCGCGTGGTGTGCGACCGGAAATATCATGCCGGACAGGAATCGGAGGAGATGTTCAGACAGGCCGGAGTTACCCTGGATTTTATCCATGACGAAATTACGCAGTACGAAAATCAATAACCCAAAAGGCTAATAATTTGGGGTTTCGCCCCAGTAGTTGGTAAATTCGTGCGCGTCTTTGCCATAAGTCCTGATGCTGTTTTCTCCAATAACGTAGGTTGATTTTTCGCCGGCAATTTGCGAGAACAAAACTTCATATTCTTCGCCCATTTCGAGCATCATCACCCTTGTAAATTTCTCGTTTTTCTTTTCGATAATCAGATTGCCGTGGCAAATCGGACAGAAAAAGTCAACATGCTGGCCATCTTTTACTTTAAACGAATGATGCTTTAATGCCTTGTAATCGCCCAATTCCGGGGTCAGCAAAACAAGTCCTCTCTGACCATCTTCGTTAAGTGCCGACAAAATAACCCTATGATTTACACACAACTGCCCATGACAAAACGGACAATGAAAATTTCTCTCCATACTAATTTCAACTTTAAAATGTATCGTTTGCTCTCTTTAAAAGAAAGCAGCAAAGGTAACACGAAAATTATTTGACAACGATTTGAAAAGCGATTTTTGAGTAATCAATTTTCAGTAAAAATTGATGGATGCAACCATTGAGAAACCTTTTTAGGCTTCATTTAAGCAAAACTAATTACTTTTATAGCGGAAAAATTGTGGCAAAGGATTTCCTGATTTATTTTAACGGTGTAAAAAGTTTGCCGGAGATGTGTAAAAATCACACAAATAGCTATGATTGTAAGCATTATGAACGGTTTTTTTGATTCATTTTTAGTAGAGTTTAAAACGCCTCTGACTAACCCGGTGCTCGTTTTTTCGTTAATACTTTTCATCATCCTTATTTTTCCTATTCTTTTAAAAAAGATAAACATTCCGGGAATTATAGGGTTGATTCTTGCCGGCGTATTTGTTGGCCCGCATGGCTTAAATATTCTTGAAAAAAACTCAGCGGTTGATTTGTTTTCGACCATCGGGCTGCTTTACATTATGTTTATTGCCGGTTTGGAACTGGATTTGAACGAGTTTAGCAAAAACAAACATAAAAGCATACTTTTCGGATTTTTTACTTTTGCGCTTCCGCTCACCATTGGATTTCCGATTTGTTACTTTTTTCTTGGTTATGGATTCTATGCCAGCCTGCTTACTGCCAGCATGTTTTCCACACACACCCTGGTGGCTTATCCTATCGTTAGCAAAATGGGTATTTCAAAAAATCAGGCAGTGGCCATTACTGTTGGCGGAACTATTTTAACCGATACTGCCGTGCTGCTGCTGCTGGCCGTCATTATCGGCTCTTATCACGGTGGCCTTAATCAGGAATTTTGGATTAAACTTATTATTTCGCTGGTGATTTTTTTTGGTTTCATGTTTTCGATTGCCCCCCGTATTGCCAAATGGTTTTTTAGCAAACTCGAAAGTGAAAAACATTCTCACTATATTTTTGTGCTCTCAATAGTATTTTTTGCTGCATTCCTGGCGCAGGTTTCGGGTGTCGAACCCATTATCGGCGCTTTTGTTGCCGGGCTTACACTCAACAAGCTTATCCCGCCGTCCTCGGCTTTGATGAACCGCATTGATTTTATCGGAAATGCGGTTTTTATTCCTTTTTTCCTTATCAGCGTGGGAATGTTGGTAAACCTGGAGGTTATTAATAATGGCCCAACGGCTCTGATTGTTGCCGGAACACTAACCATTGTTGCGCTTACAGGGAAATGGATTGCTGCGCTTATTACTCAATTGGTTTTCAAATATTCGGGCGCTCAGCGACAATTAATTTTCGGGTTGAGTAGTTCGCACGCCGCTGCAACCCTCGCGGTAATTCTGGTGGGATACAAAAATGGAATTCTCGATGAGAATATTTTAAACGGAACCATTCTTTTAATTTTAGTAACCTGTATCGTTGCTTCTTTAGTATCAGAAAAGGCAGCCAGAAGAATTGTTTTAACTTCGGATGATGAGGATTTTGAGGTAAAAGATAACAACGGAACCAACAATGAACACATTCTTTTACCAATTGCCAACATCAAAAATATTGGAAATCTGCTTGATTTTGCCGTCTTCATAAAAAATCGTAGAGCGCCTAACCCAATCACGCTCCTGTCGGTAGTTTCAAACAACGACGAAGCCGAGGCCAACATTCTGAAGGCCCGTACGCAGCTTCAATCAATTGCCAAGCAGGCCTCAGCATCCGAAACCAAAGCCAACATCATTACCACCATTGATCATAATGCCGCGAGCGGGATTGCCCGCACTTCACGTGAAATTCTTGCCGACATTATCATTCTTGGCTGGCCTCAAAAAGAAGGTGTTATTGATAAATTTCTTGGCGAAAAAACCAAAGGAATCCTTAACAGCACCAACAAAACAACGTTTATCTGCAATTTTGTAAAACCACTGATTGCACACAAAAGAATTGTTCTGGTAATGCCGCCATTGGCCGAATTGGAGAGTGGTTTCCAAATCTGGCTATCAAAAATTACCAAGTTAGCAGCCGAGTTGAGCCTTCCCGTTGCGGCTTTTAGCGGTAAAAAAAGCGAAGATGCCGTTTACAAAAGTGTTCAAAAATATAAACTCAATTCAAAAATCGGATTTACTCCTTTTGACGATTGGGAAAACCTTGTTGTGTTGTCGGACCAAATCCGTCCTGATGATATTTTTGTTCTTGTTTCTGCTCGTTCAGGCTCCGTTTCACACATCAGCGTGTTGGATAAACTTCCTGCAAAGCTCGAAAAACACCTGGGTTTCATTAGTAGGATCATCATTTATCCGCAACAATTTAACGTACTTCATACCAACGAAAGATACGAAGACATTAATCCTGATTCGCTTTCGAAGGGAATCGAAACGATTCAGAAATTTGGAAAAGAAATTGGAAGTATTTTTACAAAGGGAAGCCACGAATAACCAACATTTGCCTGAGGTCAGAGGCTTTTAATTTTCCTTAAAAATATAAACCTGTGGTTTTTGGCCGGCTTTTAAAAAGCCACGAAACATCCCTGCCGAATTGAAAGGCATGGCGATGTTGCCGTTTTTATCCATCGCAACCAAACCACCACTGGCATTTTGGGATTTCAGTTTTGTATTAACCACGTAGTTTGCAGCGCTGTCGAGGCTTTCGCCAAGATATTGCATGCGTGCCGAAATATCATAAGCCACCACATTTGTGATAAAATATTCGCCATGGCCGGTTGCCGAAATGCCGCAGGTGGCATTGTTTGCGTAAGTTCCTGCTCCGATTATTGGCGAATCGCCGACACGGCCATACTTTTTGTTGGTCATTCCTCCGGTAGAAGTGCCGGCAGCAAGATTTCCGGATTTATCGAGG
>CAIYZW010000585.1 GCA_903930725.1 uncultured Bacteroidota bacterium | reverse complement strand
CCAAATCCTTCGCCTGGAAAATCTTCATTAATCACCTCGCCCTGCTTGTTTTTAAACGTTACCCGGAACGAAGGCGATTTCTCAACTTCAACGATGATGGCTGAAGTAGCGATTTCGATAAAATTGCCCTTGTCGGTGATGACTGCGCTTTCAAACGATGGAATTTTATTATCCTGCAAAGTGTATGAAAAATCGTTCAGCGCCTCATTTTTAGAAACCCTTACTCTAATGATGTTGTCAGAATAAGCATGAACATCGAAAATGCAGGAAGTAGTTTTGCCTTCGATGCCGCCGGGTATTTTTTTCCAGGAAGTGATTTTCCCAACACTTTTTACCTGCGAAAAGGCAGTAATGGCAAGGCTTGAAAGGAAAAGGATGAAGATGATTTTGGTTTTCACAGGAAATGCGGCTTAGTTTTTAGTTTGTTTCAGAGTTTCATTTTCCAGGTTTTTCAGTCCGTTTTGTATTTCGGGATTGCTCATAAAAAGCTTCCAGATCAGGCCGGTGCGGTAGTTTTCGATCATCACGGTCATGGGTGCCTGGTTGAGTCCCATATAAATTTCGGAGCACCAGTTTTGCGTAAGATCAAAAGCATCTCTAAAGCCATATTCACCCCAAAGGAATTTGCCGTAATTGAAGTAATAATTTTTGAGCGCTTTCATGGATTCCTCCGGGGTGTAAGGAAACGAGCTAAGCGCCCCGGTTGGCGTAATCTTTCCATGATCCTGACGGGTATTTGGTTCGTCGGCTGAATAATCAAACGGTCCGTCGCTGGCCGTCAAACCCCAGGCATTATCTCCGTAACCCTTGTAATTGTTGGGATTCTGAACACAATAGCTGTGGTTTATTTTTGCAATGTTCTGATTGTTGAAGAAATAATTGGTGTATTTGTCGGTAATCAAGTGTGGATCGTAGCCCATGTATGAATAATGGGTAAAGAAAAGCGGACCGCCGTTTGAAACGCCCACATCGAGTTTAATCCCAAAATAGGTATTTCCGTTTGAATACATCGAACCCTCTTTGGTTTGTCCCCAGGCTGAGCGATATTCCTGCCCGGTTTTATCCTGGTTCGCCCAACCGCTGTAATACATGCCGGCTGGAACCGGATGTGTTGGAGATGCAATGGCAAGCAGGTAAGTGACCATTGTTTCATTCCAGCCAATCAAATTATGGTTGATGACCCATTCCTGATCGGGCGACCAGTGCCAGTAAAAAAATTTGCTGTCCGGCGTTTTCCTGAACCAGTCCCATTCAACCTTTTCCCAAATGGCCGTTATCTTGTCCCTGATTAGTTGTTCCTGATCGCTGTCGCCTGTAAAATATTGCCGGGCAGCCAATAATCCCTGCAATAAAAAGGATGTTTCAACAAGGTCAGCACCATTATCCTGTTGGCCGAAAAACGGTTCCACCTTACCGCTTGGGCCATCAATAAAATGAGGGTAAGCGCCGTGAAAGGTTTCGGCTTTCTCGAGGAAATCAACAATTTTTACAAAGCGGGTTACGGATTCATCCCGTGAAATAAAACCTCTTTCGGTGCCAACAATTAAAGCCATGATACCAAAACCGGAAGCGCCTGAGGCAATCATATTCTGCCTGCCGGGAATGTTCTCTTTTGCCATTCCACTGCTGGATTCCGCGCCTTCCCAATAATAACGGAAACTGGCTTCCTGAACCATGGTGAGCAATTCATCGTCGGTCATTGGTTTTGTTTCGGCCGAAACCGGTGATGATAATTCCGTTTCTTCATAATTATCGTTCAGAAACGAAATTTTGTAATCGTATTTTTTACCGGTTTCGCCGGTAAAATCAGCGTAACGGTTGGTGTAATTCTGTTGAATGCCCACCGCCTGATAATCGTTCCCGTTTTCGGACCTGTAAATT
>CAIYZW010000584.1 GCA_903930725.1 uncultured Bacteroidota bacterium | reverse complement strand
CGTGTAATAAATCATGGCAAGATTATATTTAAAAACAGGATACGATTTCAAACTGTCGGCGGTTAAAAGAAATTTTTCATAGTTGTCCAAATCCTTCATCATAAAATAATAACGTCCATAATGATAATAAAACCAGGATCTTTGGGGAGCATACGATATTGTTGATGACCAAAAGTTTACTGCATTTTTATATTTTACCTGTTGATAAAAATCATTTGAAATGAATGCGATTAAGATAATCGCCAAAATTAATTTGTATTGTTTTGTTGCAAGGCTAAACCATTGTTCTGGTAAAATACTAAGAATGAATATCAGGAAGCCGATGCCAGGTAAGTAGATCCTATGCAGCAAATACTCGAAGCTATCAGTTGCAGAAGCCAATCGGACGTACATGTTAGGCAAACAGAATCCGAGAAACCAGATGGCCCCAAAAACCATCAATGACAATTTTGTTGAAGTGTAGTTTTTAAAAATGTAAAAAATCGTGATCCCAACAATAAACAATCCTGAAGTGATGACAAGTTTTGAAAATACGGGAGTTACCGGAAGAAAAAAGGGAAAAACAAGGCGTGAAACAGCTTCGGGAAGAAAAGGCAGATTTTGCAATAATGGATATATCCCTCTTTGAATGTCTGGGCGATGGTCAATGGTTATATGTCTCAAGTAGTACCAGAGAGCGATGATAGCAATCCATGAAAGAAAAGGAAAAAGAAGGTTTGTTGAAATGAATTTTTCTTTTTTCAACCAAATAACAAAAATAAATAGTAACGGAAGCAACACACCAGATTCTTTCGAAAACAAGGCGGCCGAAAAGCATAAGATATGCAGGAAAAGGAATGTACGATCTTTGTTTGCGAGGTATTTGATCAAGAATATCATTGATTGAATGGCAAAAAGCGTGACCAGGATATCCCCACGGGCGGGAATCCACATTACAGCATGTCCCATTACCGGATGAACGGAGAAAATAACAGAACCAATCAGAGATTTGTACTTGTTTAGCCCTAATAATTGTAATAATGAATAGAGGCTCAGGCATGTTAAAATGTGATAAATAAGGTTGGAGAAGTGGTATATCATTGGCGATTTGCCGCCAATAATCGCATCCAGCATGAATGAAATGTTCATCAATGGACGATAATAGGGGCTAAGATTCGAAAAAAACGCATCAGTTCTGAATGCCAATCCTATATTGCCGATGTTGATGAGTTTTTCATAGTTGGAAAGAATAAGGATGTCGTCATCAAAATAAACAAAACCAAGTCGAATCACGGATATATAAACCAGTAATGGAATCGCTATGATCAGGTATGTTTCGTAACGGAAAATATCAAAATTACTGACTTTGTTTTTTGGTTTCACTTCATGTAGATTTTGGCGGTTAAAAGTAGAAATTATTTCCTATCATAACAAATTTTGTAACTTCGCCTGTGAAATATGCATATGAAAACAATCTCGCGCACTGAGTCAATCCTAACTTCACCGGTTTTTTGGGTTTCGATAATAAGTTTCATCACTTTTGTTGCTTATTATCCTTCACTTTTGGGAAATTTAACCAACTGGGACGACATGGTTTATATAAGGGATAATCCATATATAAAGGTTATTTCTTTTGATAATCTGAAGGCAATATTTTCAAATAATTACATGGGAAATTATCACCCGCTGGCAATGTTGTCATTGGCCATAGATTATCAGTTTTATCAAATCAACCCATTTGGATTTCATCTCACAAATCTAATTTTACACATTTCCAATACTTTGATTGTTTTGTATGTGATCAGGGCACTTACAGGGAATTTGATGATCGGCGTTTTTACCGGGTTAATCTTTGGCGTTCATACATTTCATGTGGAATCGGTAGCCTGGATTTCTGAAAGAAAGGATGTTTTATATGCTTTTTTTTATTTATTGTCATTACTGGTTTATATAAAATTCATTAAAAAGGGTGATTTTAAATTGTATTTGATCAGCTTATTGCTGTTTTTGCTTGCATGTTTATCCAAAGGGCAGGCTGTCACATTTG
>CAIYZW010000583.1 GCA_903930725.1 uncultured Bacteroidota bacterium | reverse complement strand
TTTTTTTAAATAATATCCATATCCAATTTTGGTATGAATTAATTTCACATCATGATTTGTTCAACAACGCCCGGATCGAGCAGAGTTGATGTGTCGCCGAGGTTGGAAGCATCACCTTCGCCGATTTTGCGAAGAATCCTTCGCATGATTTTTCCTGAACGGGTTTTTGGTAAACCGCTAACTATCTGGATAATGTCCGGTTTGGCGATAGCGCCAATAAATTTATTAACGGTATCACGAATTTCCTGTTCGATGGTTAGCATTTCATGATCCGAAAGTTCTTCGCAGGTAACATAAGCGTAAATACCAGAACCTTTTATTTCGTGAGGATAACCTACCACAGCCGACTCGTTTACTTTCGGATGCTGGTTGATTGCATCTTCAACTTCGGCAGTTCCAATACGGTGGCCTGAAACATTGATTACGTCGTCAACACGGCCCATGATGCGATAAAATCCATCCTCGTCGCGTTTTGCGCCATCACCTGTAAAATACATGCCCCGGTAAGTCGAGAAATAAGTCAAACGGCAGCGGTCGTGGTCGCCATAAGTTGTCCTGATCATGCCAGGCCATGGGAATTTGATGCAAAGATTTCCTTCAACGCTGTTGCCTTTAAGCTCGACGCCTTCGTTATTAACCAACACCGGCTGAACTCCTGGCAATGGCAAAGTAGCGAAAGATGGCTTGGTTGGTGTAATTCCGGCAAGTGGCGAAATCATGATTCCTCCGGTTTCGGTTTGCCACCAGGTATCAACAATGGGGCATTTGTTGCGCCCAACAACATCGTGGTACCACCTCCAGGCTTCTTCGTTGATAGGCTCACCAACAGTTCCCAGAACTTTAAGCGAACTGAGATCGTGTTTGGTGACAAATTGGTTTCCTTGAGCAATCAAAGCGCGGATGGCGGTTGGTGCGGTATAAAATTGGGTAACTTTATATTTGTCAACAACATCCCAGAATCTTCCGGCATCAGGGTAGGTTGGGATACCTTCAAACATAACAGTTGTTGCGCCCGTCAAAAGTGGCCCGTAAACGATGTAACTGTGGCCTGTAACCCAGCCAATATCGGCAGTACACCAGAAAATATCGCCATTGTTGTACTGGAAAACATTTTTAAAGGTGTATTCGGCAAAGATCATATAGCCACCAATGGTGTGGAGCACACCTTTTGGTTTTCCGGTAGAACCGGAAGTGTAAAGAATAAATAAAGTATCTTCCGAATCCATCACTTCGGCTTTGTTTTCGGTGCTAACGCCGGCAATAACATCATCCCACCAAAGATCGCGGCCTTCTTTCATAACTATTCTCTCGCCGGTTCTTTTGAAAACAATGGTGTTTTTTACTGAAGTACAGGTTTCGAGGGCTGTGTCAACAATTTCTTTTAGTGGAATACTTTTCGTTCCGCGATAGCCGCCGTCGGAAGTGATTACCAAATTGCATGATGAATCGTTGATACGGTCGGAGAGTGCATTGGCCGAGAAACCTGCAAAAACTATCGAGTGAATGGCGCCAATCCTTGCACAAGCCAGCATTGCAATGGCTAATTCAGGAATCATGGGCAGGTAAATGGCTACCCTGTCACCTTTTTTGATACCTAATTTTTTGAGAGCATTTGAAAACTGGTTTACTTTTTCATAAAGTTGGCTATACGTGTAAGTTACCGAAGCTTCTTTGGGGTCGTTAGGCTCCCAGATGATAGCAGCCTGATCCTTGCGCATGAAGAGATTCCGCTCAAAAATGTTTTCGGTGATATTTAACTTTCCGTTAACGAACCAGTTAACGTGAGGGGCATCTTTGCCTTCAAAATACCAATCCAAAACTTTGTCCCATTTTTTTTGCCAATAATGGGTTTCGGCAATTTTGCCCCAGAACGATTCAGGGTTTGCAACGCTTTCCTGGTACCTTTCGAGGTATTCGGCCAGGTTTGAAATTTTATTTGTCATAATTCTTTTGATTGATTAATAAAATGATTGAATGACTTGTTATTAAATGTATTTTTAAAAGAAAAAATAGATACCAAGCAAAAATCTGAGGTTGCCAATCTCTTTGGAATTATCCACAGTTCCATCTTTTTGGGTTGCACCGTAAGCGGCAACCGTGTATTCAATTTCGGGGGCAATCCGGAATTTCCCGGCGTTATAAATAAACCGTGGCGAAATCCGGTACAAATATTCAATGTTTGAACCTCTTGCGTAATATGGTCCAGATAAATCAGTACCTGCACCCATGTTTTTGGAATAACCTCCAAAAAGCCCAAGCTGCCATATTTTATTATTTGTCGAAATATCAATCCACCCCGACATCGTCCCGATGGGTGCATAATCAGCAACAGCAGTGATGGTATCGGTAACTTTTTCGACTGCATAGCCGCCAATCATCGTAAGGTTGTAGGCATCGTCGGCATAAATAAAGCCAGATTTAATGGTTATTTCAGGTATTACAACTTTTAGATAAAGCATACTTGTCGAGCTGATCGCTTTTGAGTCGGTTTTATAGTTTGTTGGCGTGACTAAAAGTGGGGTAAGAATTTTGAGACCTCGGGACAATCCCACTAAAAAAACATATCCGTTATCTGCAAATTTATTTTCTAATTCAAAACGCAGGTTCAATTCGGGTATCGACGAATTACGTAAGTATTTTGAACTGGGTCCATCTGGGCCGTTGTCCATAAAGTCTCGTTGTGAAACGGCAGAAAGCATCACTTTGTATAGGCTAAATTGCTGCGTAAGCCTGATTTGCGGGTTCCGGGTAAATGGCAGGAAAGGTGCACCGGTATTAAACGAAACAACATCAGGGAAACAGTTGGTGGCAAACAAGGGATGCCAGTTTTGGCCAATCATCAGTTCTGTTTTTGCCCAGTTCAATTGAACATAAGCATGTCGTAGCCTGAATCCGTTGA
>CAIYZW010000582.1 GCA_903930725.1 uncultured Bacteroidota bacterium | reverse complement strand
TTTCCCGGGCATTTTTTAATACCGTAATGGATTAAATTGTTTCCTTTAGCTCAAGTGACATCCAAGCATTATCAAATCAGAAATTAAAACCAATCATGTTGTGCAATGTTGAGAACACTTTTATAACTACTTCCAAAAATTCCGAAAACCAGCGAAATGAGTTCATCATTACCTGAGGTTTCATTGCCTTTTTTTGCATCTTTGCACAAAATTTAACATTCAGGTTTGAAACCCACAACAATCATCTTCAGGTTTTTCATTTTGGCAGCTTTTACGATGTTTTTCATAAGTTGTGCTAATCCGGTTTCGCCAGGCGGAGGGCCAAAAGATGAGACACCACCCCGTGTTGTAAAAAGTGACCCGCCCAATTATTCGCTTAATTTTGATAAATCAGTCATTTCGATATCTTTTGATGAGTTTGTAAAACTTAAAAATCCCAATCAGCAGGTTATTATTTCGCCACCTTTGGAAGAACAGCCAGAGTTTAAACTCCGTGGTAAAGCAGTGGTTATTGATCTGAAAAGCAAACTCGTCCAAAACACAACCTATTCGATTTTTTTTGGAAGCGCCATTGTTGATATCACCGAGGATAATTCATTGAAGGATTTTGTTTATGCCTTTTCGACCGGCGACCACATTGATTCGCTGTCGGTTGGTGGCGAGGTGTTAAATGCCTTTGACCATAAGCCGGTTGAGGATGCATTTGTGATGCTTTACCCTCAAAACAACGATACAGTACCACAAGATTCGGTGCCTTGCCTGGTTCGCCCACTTTACATTTCGAAAACCGATAAAAACGGAATTTTCCAGCTGAGAAACCTGCGCAATGAACCTTACAAAATTTTTGCTCTTAAAGATGTTAACAGCAATTATCTTTTCGACCAGCCAAACGAAGAAATTGCGTTTATTGATTCTCTGATTCTTCCCGAAGCCATCATAATGCCGGAGATTCCAGAAATTCCTGCCGACACTTCGAAAAAAGATACGCTTATCGTGTCCAATCTTTATAAAAATTACTATTCGCTGTTGATGTTTCAACAAACCGACACAGTGCAACGAATCCTGAGCAGCGAAATGACTACTCCGGGAAGATATAAAATGGCGTTGAAATATCCCGAAAAGGAGTCCGTAAAATTAAAAGTGATCAACAAGGAAATAGCCGAAAACTGGAAAGTTGAAGAATTTAACCGCAATCGTGATACTTTGCAGGTTTGGTTGCGCGATATTAATTTAGACAGCCTTCAGGTTCAGGTTTTAGTCGCTGATTCCATCCTCGATACCACGATGATTGTTTACAGAAAACAAAAAATCGAGAAAAAGAAACGCAAAAATGACGATGCAGTTACGGTTGAACACATTAAAATCAATAGCAACGCCAAAAGTCGTAGCATTGATTTGGGCATAAGCCTGCAGCTAAATTTTGATGACCCGCTAAGCTCGTACGATTTTTCGCGCACCAGGTTTATTTCAGGAGTTGACACTTCAATGAATCCCGGATTTAAACCAACCGATAGCAGTTTCCGCCACTTTGTTTTTTATTCCAAAATTACCGAAGAAACGAATTATGAATTTCTTTTCCCTGATTCGTCATTCTTCTCAATGTACGGGCTTACAAACGATTCTACACACCTGGTATTTAAATCAAAAGCTTTTAAAGAGTATGGAAATATCATTGTTGATGCGGAATTTAGGGAAAGTGTGCATCCATACATTTTTCAATTACTCACACTAAAAGGGGAAGTTTTGAGGGAGAAATTTGCAAACGAAAGTTCATTGGTTCTTTTCGATAATATTGTTCCCGGGAAGTATCTTTTAAAAGCCATTGGCGATAAATGGCCCAATAATAAATGGGACACCGGCAATTACTTTAAAAAGCGACAGCCGGAAAATGTGTTGTTTTTTCCGGCTGAGATAGAGGTTAGAGCCAACTGGGATATCGAAAAAAGCTGGTCGCTCCCCTAATGCATCTGATTTTGACCACAAAAAAATAACAAGCGCTGCATTAATTATCGTTGCAGCGATTGATACATTCAATAATTTCGCTTAAAGTCTGGCTTTTTAACGAATAAAATATCTTCTTTCCTGTGCGTCTGGAAGCCAATACACCTTTGCTTTTTAAAATATTTAAATGATGTGATGCCGAGGCCTGCTCGATGTCGAGCTTTTCGTAAATCTCGGTAACACTTAGCTGCTTTTCGTTTAATAAATCAATAATTGCAATACGCATCGGATGAGCAATAGCCCTCAATTTGCTGGCTGCTAACTCTAATTTATCAATATCTAATAATAATTTTCCCATAGCTTAAGTTTTGGGCAAAAATAGAAATAATTAAACATAATAAACAAATAAATATGTAATTTATTTAATTTTTAAATAAGGGCGTGAATTCAAATTTTGTCCCATCAAAAAGGCCTTTATCACTCAGTTTTAATGCCGGAATTACAAGCAAAGCCATGAATGAAAGTGTCATATAAGGAGCTCCTAATTTTGAGCCTAAACCTTTGGCGAGTTTATCCATTTTATCGTAAGTTTTGGCGACTTCAAACCCATCATTTGCCGACATAAGCCCGGCAACCGGCAACGGCAGAATATGTTCTGCAGTTCCATCAACCAGCGAAACCCCGCCCTTTGCATCAACAAGCAGGTTTATTGCACGCACAATTTCTTCGTCGCTCGTACCCACAGCAATGATATTATGACTGTCGTGGGCAACCGTGGAGGCAATTGCGCCACTTTTGAAACCAAAATTATTGATAAAACATACCGCTGGCTTTGCTTTTTGATAACGGTTCATCACCACCATTTTTAAAACGTCATTTTCGGTATCGCTGATGAGATTTCCGTTTTCGGTTTTTGTTTCTGCAAGAAATTTCTCAGTTATCAATTGTCCGTCGAAAGCCCGGATAACTTCGATTTGACCGGAAACTGCAGGCACACGAATATCATTGATGCTAATTTTTTCGGCATGGAAATTATTCGGCTCTGCCTCGATAACCGAAGGAATTAAACAATTGCCGTTTTGGGCAACTTTCTGTCCGTTTATGTAGGTGCTTAAAACATTAATGTTATCAAGGTTATCAACGATAATAAAGTCGGCATTATCGCCATTCTGCAACAAGCCAACATCAAGTTTGTAATGACTAACCGGGTTTAAAATGCAGCTTTTTAAAACAAGCATCGGGTCGAAACCTTTAGCAATAGCGCGTTTTACCAGTTGGTTGATATGCCCGTGCAAAAGATCGTTGGGATGCTTGTCGTCGGAACATAACAAAACCATTTCGGGATGGGTTTTTAGCAGGTCAACCAAATCGTCAAAATTTTTTGCTGCGCTTCCTTCTCTGATCTGGATTTTCATTCCCCACTTTATCTTATCCAGTGCTTCTTCGATTGTGAAACACTCATGGTCTGTGGTAATTCCTGCCTGAATATATTTTCGGGCATCTTCGCCCTTAACGCCAGGGGCGTGGCCATCAACAGGCTTATTATATTTTTTGGCGATGGCGATTTTTTCCATCACATCCTTATCCTCAAACAATACACCCGGAAAATTCATCATTTCGGACATGTATTTAATTTCAGGCATTTTCAACAATTCATCCATTTCGACAACACCAAGGGTTGCGCCGGAAGTTTCGAAAATCGTGGCAGGAACGCAGGATGAAGCCCCGAAATAAAAATGGAAAGGCACTTTTTTGCCATTATTTATCATGTACCTGATGCCATCAATACCAAGCACATTAGCTATTTCGTGAGGATCGGAAACAGTGGCAACTGTTCCATGAACAACAGCCAGCCTTGCAAACTCCGATGGAATCAACATGCTGCTTTCGATGTGAATGTGGGCATCAATAAATCCCGGAAGAATATATTGATTGTCAACGTTTTTCATTTCGACAATGGAAGTAATTTTTCCATCCTCAACGGCAACTAATCCCGGGAAAATCCTGTCGTTTACTAAATCAACAATTTTTCCGGAAACTTCAAAACTTCTTTCATTTTTCATAGGAAATGTTTTATGATGAATCAAGTAAAAAAGACTATAAATTATTTTTTAACAGGTTTCGGCTTTTTAACCAGTCACCATGATTTTATAGATTCTCTTCAAAAGAAAACAAAAGTAAAAATTCTATTGAAATTTCGAAACAGGCACAATTTCGATGTTTTGGAGTAGCAGCATTTTCTTAGCCTTTTCGATATCTTCGGTAAAACCGAGCAAAAATCCGCCGCCGCCAGAGCCACAGAGTTTCAGGTAATAATCTCCCGAATCAATGCCTTTTTTCCATACATCGTGAAAAGCATTGGGAATCATCGGTTTAAGATTTGTAAGCAGGAATTTTGAAAGTGATTTCAGATGTCCGAAAAATTCGTTTATATCGCCATTGATGATGGACTTAATGCATCCGTTGGTGAAAGGAATCATCTCATTTTTAATCAAATTAAAGAAGCGTTCTTCTTTGCATTGTTCAAAAAATAGATTTACCAAAGGACCTGTTTTTCCAGGTTTTCCGGTGTTTATCAGGAATATTCCGCCATTCTTTGAAAATTCACGCGGTATCCCAACAGGCTCGATGTGGGTTTTTGATTTGATGAGCAACGGATTCTTGATGTAACAGTTTAGTGGGTCCATGCCTGAGCTAACACCATGAAAAAAGGACTCCATCTGGGCAAACAATTTTTTTAGCTGGAGGAGGTCCTGATTTGAGATATTCTCGTCTCCAATAATTTTATTTTGTGAATATTTGCCATAAATGGCGGCGCACAAAGCCCCCGAACTTCCAATTCCGTAACCTTGCGGGATTGTTGATTCAAAATACAATCCTGCTTCAACATCTTTTTCGAAGGCATCAAAATCCATTTCAAAAAGCAATTCGCCTTTTTCCTTCAAATCCTTCAAATAAATGGCATATTCGCGAAGAGATTTGTTCGACTCGGCGGCAAAATCGAGATTGGTGTATTTGTCGTCGTTTATAAAACTCAACTCGCCCTTAAAATGCGTGTAAGGCACGGTTAACGCCATCGAATCGCAAATAATGCTGTATTCGCCGAACAATAAAATCTTAGCGTAAAATGTTTCGTTTTTCTTTATCATTTCAGTTTTTGCGGGCCAAAGCCCAGCTTATCATCAATAAATTTATTTTCATCACAAAAGCCAATCAGCTCATCATTTATAAAATCCTTCACCAGTTTTGTTTGATGTTTTGGGTATAAAAGATGAACATTCGGACCGGCATCGAGGGTAAAAACAACGTTTGCTCCGGTTTGTTTGCGAAAGTCCCGGATTTTTTCGATAACTTGTAAAGTGCCTGGCTGAATTAGCACGAAACCCGGGTTTGAAGCCATCATCAACGCATGAAGCGTGAGCGCCTCATTTTCGACAACTTTTATAAAACCGGCAAAGTCGCCACTATCCAGATATTCTAAAAGCTCATGGAGGTTGTGATTGGCCTGAATAATTCGTGCTTCGGCAAATGGATGATTAACCATCAATCCATGTCCGGCGCGGCTCGAAACTAATTTTTCGTTTTTACTGATGATGAGAATTGTATCGCGTAAATCCCGAAAAACAGGATGAATATTGGTTTTTAAAGTTGAAGCAAAAAGATCGGAGGTTTCTTCCCATGATGCGATTTTTCCCCAGGTTGCATATCCGCCGTAAATGCTGCGCGAAGCACTTCCCGAGCCAATTCTGGCAATATTGGAAGCTTTTTTCAGAAATTCGTCATTTTCGTTTTCGATACCGGTAATTTGTTGCTCAATCGAGCGGAGGCACAATGCAAGCGCACTCATGGCTGATGCCGATGAAGCAATGCCAGCGGAGTGCGGAAAAGTGTTCCGGCTGTGGATTTCTAGATGGAAGTTTTTTAGAAATGGAAAAATATCGGAAACAGTTTCGAGAAAGGTCGCAATTTTTTGCCCGAATTGTGGCTTCCTGGCTCCTTCAAAATAAAAATCGAACGAGATTGTGCCCGGATTTTGGGTAAGGCTATATTTTACAAGTGTTTCGGTAAACGAATCCGATAACGTCATGCTAAGCGAAGGATTGGAGGGAATTTGAAAACCTTTTTTACCCCAGTATTTAATCAGCGCAATATTACTTGGACTACGCCAGGAAACTGTTCCTCTGGCATTTTCGGTGTATTGATGGTTTTTTGGGATTTCGCTTTTCGACATATTTTTACTTAATTTACGGTAAACTGCACCTCTTTTTGCTTGTAAACAATTTCGTCGAACGAAAAAATGGTGAAATACCCTTTTTGGTTCAAATACTTTTCGAGGTCGGCTCTTTCGCCCTTCCAGGTCATCATCACAAAATCGCCGCCCCAGGCGCCGAGCGATTTTACCGAACCATCAAAACCGGGAAATCTTATTTCGCCAATGGATTTTTTATGCAGAACACCCGACATGATTTTCTCATGTTCGGTAATGGCATATTCGAAATCGGAAAGCGTTTTTGCAAAAACTATCCTTTCGGTAAGGTGCGAAATTTGTTCAATTTCGGTTTCCCTCGATTTGAGCAGGCCATTGTAACACTTGATGCTTTTGTCGGATTGCTGCTTTTTGCCGAGATAAACAAAATAAATCTGGTCGCGGAATGCCGGCTCAAAAGTTACAGGCCTAATCCTGGCATCATCGCCAAAAAGCTGGTAAAGAATTGGGCCGCCAGCGCGGGCACAGGCCACATCAAAACCAGAGCCTTTGGAGGTTTTCCAGTGCAAAGTCATGGGGTCAACATTAAACCACCAGGCAATATTCGACAGCAGTGATGAACTGCTCCCCAAACCCCAGGCAACATCAAAATTGATGCGGGTAATTACCTTTTCTTCATTTCGATTTTTGAGGATTTCGGGGTTTAAGGCATTCGCAGCCAGTAAAAGTTTTTGAAGAATCAGGGCTTTTTCTGTGTTGTTGGTATCAATAATCTCGAGATTATCAGACGAAAAACGGGCTTCAAACCACAGGTCCTGATTAATAAAGCTTGTCCAGTTTATTGAGGGTTTATCGCTGTCAAGATTCATAACCTGAAGCGACTGGCCAAATTTTAGAGGAATTGCAAAAGCCAGGGCACCTTTTAAAACAAGGTATTCGCCCGAGATTAAAAACTTACCGTTTGAATAATATCTTTGAAGGTTCAATTTTTAAACTGTTGCGATTTTTTCGTTCCGGAGGTCGGAAACAAACCTGGTTACAGAATGATAAGAAACTTTGTGTATCGAAAAATGTTCGGTAGCCAGGGCTTTTTCGTCCTCTGTAGTATTCAACGAGTTTAGAATATTTAAAAGATGCATTTTCATGTGCCCAACCTGAATTCCTTTGGTAGTAAGCGATTTGATTGCTCCAAAATTATTGGCCAAACCAACAGAGGCGGCAAGCATCATCAATTCTTCGGCTGACGGGTTTCCGAGCAATTCGAGCGAAAACTTTGCCAGCGGGTGCAGCGAGGTCAAACCTCCCACTGTTCCCATCGAAAGTGGGATTGTGAGGCTGTAATTAAACCGGCCGTTTTCGATTTTAACCTCGGTTAATCCACGATATTTCCCGCTTCGTGCAGCGTAGGCATGTCCACAGGCTTCAATAGCCCTGAAATCGTTACCGGTAGCCAAAGCCACGGCATCAATACCGTTAAAAATTCCTTTGTTGTGGGTGGCTGCACGGAAAGTGTCAACCTGTGCAATGCGGACTGCTTTCTCAAATTTCCATGCAAAATATTCAGGGTCATCAATGTCTCCGGCTTTCCGGAGGCATTCGATGTCGCACTCAACCTCGGTTTTTACGAGACACTCAGGTGTGTAATTCGACAAAATGGCCATGATAATATGACAAGTTTTTTCGCCGCCGGTATAAAATTCGTTTTCGGCAAAATGTTCTTTCAGGATAAGCCCAAACTCCTCGAGGCAAGAATTGATAAAATTTGCCCCCATCGCATTTTTGGTTTCAAAAGTGGCTTTAAGCTGGTAATAATTTTCGATTTCATCGCTCATTTCAACAAGCTCGACATCTGAAATTCCGCCACCACGTTTCCGCATGTTTGCAGTGATATGGTCGGTTCCGGCAATCAAATCTTCTTTTAATTGCGGGAAAAGCGCGTGGAGTTTTTCGACCTCACCTTTCCAGATAAAATGCACCTGGCCAATTTTTTTTGTCGAAATTACCTCGGCCTTAAAGCCTCCTTTTGGCGACCAATATTTGGCGCTGTTTGAAGCAGCAGCCACCACCGAACTTTCTTCGATGACCATCGGCACCATGTACATCTTGTTGTTGATGTGGAAGTTGGGTGCAATGCTGAATGGAAAATAAAAATTTGAAATAGTATTTTCGCTGAATT
>CAIYZW010000581.1 GCA_903930725.1 uncultured Bacteroidota bacterium | reverse complement strand
GGTCCCAAAGCTTTTAAAACATCGGGTTTTGTTGCTGAATTATCGCTCCATTCGCCAATCACCGGGGCATTAACATCGGCGCCATCATAAATGGTGAGTGCCTGATAAGGGCCATCTCCATAAGAAACATCAAAAGCGCCGAAAAATGTGAGCATGATTTTTTTGCCGGCTTCACCAGGGAAGATTGTAACGATGCCGTTATCTCCTTCGACAAACCCGCCATTAATGCCGCCCATATCGGTAAAGGTGCCTGAACAGGTTGTAAATTCAACGGTTTGATTATTAACCATTCGATAAATAGATCCATAGTTTACTACTTCTTTCTCAAAACTGTCGTTTGACGGTTTCTGATCGCTGGCAAGGAGTGTGCTTGCCGAAATCGTGTAAAACCCACCTGCCGAAAGATTTGCAGGTGTTGTAAAAGAATATTCAACTGCACTTTCGGCAGCCACGGTGAGTGAGCCAACATTTTCGATCACCATCGCACCGCCGTTGATTGTATAACCAACATTAAAACCGGTTTGTGGCAGTTTTCCTTCGTTTTTAATTTTTATGGTTACGGTTTCGTTTGCAGTTAACTCGCCATCTACAGGGCTGGTAATACCAAGCACAGCAAGATCATTATTGTATGATTCGCCATAAAGTGCAAATCGTAAATCCAGGCTATATCCCCAAAAATGCACCATTGTACTTGGAGTCCAGTCAATAAAACCATAGCCAAAGCCATCGGCAGGATTACGCCAGTGCCATGGTTCTCCGTTTGCCTTGGTTTTGTCCTCCCAGCCCCATTGCCCAACTACATCGTAGCTATCATGAACCTGGAAACTTATCCAGTAATGGCCTGCTGTAAAAGTAACCGGTGTTGGAAATTTAAGATTATAATAGCTCTGAAGTTGATTATCGGCATTAATCCACTCTTCTTTGTAAAATTTGTTTTGCTCAACGTAGGAACTAATCAATGTCCCGGGTTTTCCATTGTCGTCGTTATAGATGTAAACATCAACTTTGGCAGGATTTCCTGCACTTCCTTCCCACCAGGTTCCCCAGACACCAAAGGAACCAACGTTCCAGGTTTCGCCATCGGGTACAATAAAGTCATCGGCAGCTTCGCTGGATAACGTGGCATTTGCTGCATTGGTAAAAAACTGGGATACGATGTATCCACCGTATTCCTCATCCGAAGATTGGTCGTAAATAACATCTCCAATCTTAATGTTAAGTGAATGCTGGCTTGCTTTTGAAGGCTCACCAATAAATGTTCGCTGTGCTGTGGTGGTCTGTAAAACCACGGCACCAAGCATCAAAACTAAAAATAAGTACAACGTTTTCATAATTACTTGTTTTTGTTAGTATTCAGTGATTTAAGAATTTTCTTATAGGCTTCATTCTCGAGTTTTTTCTGCTCGATCAGTTTCTCGAAGGTGGTTTCAAGTTTCTTCACTTGTTCCTTGTTGATTTCGGTTTTTTTTTCCGGTTTCATTATTCCTCTATTTGGTGGCAAAGTAAATTCAGTACCGAAGCGAAAACAAATTTTGAGTCTTACATTGAATTTACACTCAGGGGTTTTGCCATTACAAAAGCATAGCCAACGTAAAACAATAGCTATACAAAGCCTTGTTTCTTATTGTTTTTCAATATGATAGAAATGAATTTGGACAAAGTGGATTTTACGAAAACAAAACGGCAAAATCCTTGAAATGGTTCTTTTAGATGCTTTCCAAAAACGAAATGAGGCTCTCATCGGTTTCGAGGCCAATCTTTTTGCGAAGCCGCGAACGTGCCACCGTAAGGCTGTTGACCGATTGATAGGTGATGGCAGAGATTTCTTTGGTCGACATATTGAGCCGGAGGAAAGCACAAAGTTTCTTTTCGTTGGCAGTGAGGTTGGGGACTTTTTCGTGAAGTTTATTGTAAAAATCGTTATAAACCTGCTGGAACCTTATCTCAAAATCTGTCCAGACATCTTCGTCGGTTGTTGACTGAAGTTCGCGGATAATTTCATCAATAATGGGCTGATTTTCCTTTTTAAATGCAATTTTCGATTTGATGAGTTTTTCGGAAATGCTGGTTATCAATTCATTTTTCCTTACCAGATACATTACATTGGTGGCCAGTTCTTTGTTTTTAAATTCCAGTTGCTCAACAAGGTTCAGCTTTTCCAACTG
>CAIYZW010000580.1 GCA_903930725.1 uncultured Bacteroidota bacterium | reverse complement strand
CATGAAACAAATCAGCGAAGCATTGAGAATAACCGAAAGCGCAGCAAAAATGAGGTTAAAAAGAGCAAGGGCACGCCTGGTATTTTTATATCAGGAAAAAACGAAAAGTTTAAGTTAAAATGTGACTTTCCTGGTTTTGGCCGTCATTATGTAAAGTTATTTTTTGAAATGAAAAACTATTTTGCTAAAATATTTCATCATAAAAAGGTGCGCCCCGCCAGGCCAATTGAACAGATTTTTAAAAAACGTTTCCCGAAAGCACTCAATGTTGAGTGGGTTAAATTGGAAAAAGGATATGAAGCCTTGTTTCATGAAGGAGAAACAGAAAAAATCGTTCATTTCGACCATAGCGGCCAACTCTTCGAAATACGGACAAACCTTTGTTTTGATCAATTACCTGATATTATCAGGTGGCCTGCACAAACTTATGGCGAGCTGATGAACGCCATCAGGATTGAACGAAAATCAACTACTTTTTTTGAAATCATTTTCAGAGATAAAATGCTTGTGCGTTATCAGCTTATTCTTGATGATGCTGGCAATGTGCTTAAAAATGAGGTTCTGTAGGAAGCAATAAAACCTTATAGATAAACCAAAAAAGCAAAAAGCTGCTTTTCTTTCGGGAAGCAGCTTTTTGCTTTTATAAGATGATTGGATTTTAACCCAATAAACCGCCTTTTTTGTAGATTACTTCCTGAACATCCGAAAAAGGCTCGATTTGAGCAATTTCACCGCTTTTTAAACTTACTACTTTCCCCGACGAAAAATCAACGCTAATCTTATCGCCGGTAGTAAGACCGATTTTTTCCAATTCTTCCGAATTGTAAACAAGGATTGGAAAAGCTGCGTTTATGGCATTTCGTTCGTAAATAGCGCCATACGACTCGGCCAAAATACAAGAAATACCAAGCGAAGCAAAGCAATCAACCGCCTGTTGGCGTGAACTGCCTGCTCCAAAATTTTTACCGGTTATCACGATATCGCCAGGCTGTGCTTTTTTTGCAAAATCTTCGTAACCTGCCAGATTATCAAAAGTATATTGTCCCATTTCGGCAAGATTGGTAATGGTGAGATAGCGGTTATGAAAAATCATGTCGGTGTCGATATCGTCCTTTTTGATAATCCAAACGCGGCCTTCGAGAACAACCGGGCGGGCAGATTCCGATTTTACTTTAGTAGCACCAGCTTGCGCTGCTTTACCGGATTTTGTGAAAGTTGCCGGATCAGCGGGGATTTCATCCGGCGTAGTGATGAAGCCTGCCACAGCCGATGCCGCAACAATCGCTGGTGAGGTAAGATAAACAAAACCTTTGCCTTGCTTTCCGGAAAAATTCCGGTTTCCGGTGCTCACGGTAACTTCTCCCGGGCCATTTTGTCCAACCTGTCCGGCTGCACATCCGGCGCAGCCAGCATTTGAAACCATCGCACCGGCATCTTTAAATATTTTGATATATCCTTTTTCGAGGGCTTCCTGCCAAATTTCGTTGGTAGAAGGAACGATTTTAAGGACAACACCGGGAGCAACTTTGCGGCCATTGAGAATTTTTGCTGTTTGCTCAAGATCTTCCATACGGCCATTGGTGCATGAACCAATAAATGCCGAATCAATTTTTATTTTTTTAACTGCTTCAACTTCGATGTCATCGTGAGGATGGCCTGGCCTGGCAACCATAGGCTTAAAAGCTTCGATATCAATTTTTAGCTCGCTTTCGTATTGTGCGTTGCTGTCGGCACTTATCACATTTATCTTTTTGCCGTGAAGCCCTTCCAAAGTTTTGGCAATTACCTCATTTGGTGTAAAAAGGATGATAATCGCGCCCATTTCGGTGGCCATGGAAGCAATGGTGATGCGTTCGTCCAGCGAAAAATGATCAACAGCATCTCCATAAATTTCTACCGAATATCCCAGCAATTTATTGGCACCAAAAATATTTAACAGGTTGAGGGCAAAATCTTTAGCTGTAACATTGGATGGTCTTTCGCCGGTAAGAATAATCTTAACCGATTTTGGTACCTTAAACCAGGCCGACCCATTTGCCCAAACTGCAGCAATATCCTGATCGCCCATGCCTTGTCCAAAAGCGCCGATGGCGCCCAGAATATTAGCGTGGGAATCCGTGGAAACAAATGTACCACCTGGCAAAATCAAACCCCGGTCGATGGCAAGGTGTGTTCCGATGCCGGCATCAATATCGTAAACCTGGATTTCGTTTTCGCGGGCATATTGACGGCAGTAATGCTGGTTTGCAGCGTATTTCTGGTCGGAACCGCCGGGGTTGCAATCGAAAGTAAAAAAGGTTTTGGTCGGGTCGTCAACAGCAAGGCCGTTGTCGACAATATTTTTTACAACATTGGCGCCGCCAAAATCGCGCGCAACGCGGCAATCAATGGTAACATCAACAATTTGCCCGGGTACAACTTCCTGTTTACCCGAATGATTGGCTAAAATTTTTTCTATCAGATTCATTTCTATGCTAATTTTTATGATTAAAATTTGTACGCAAAACTAATGTGATTTTTAATGAAAACAAGGGTGAGCATTAGATTTTCCTAAAGAATTAAAAGTAGAAATTTCTGGAAAATCTATCGGGCTTATAGTTTATAAAACCTACCAGCTTACTTCCTTTCGCCTCACAGGCATGGTCATACAACGGGCGCCGCCGCCTCCGCGGGAAAGTTCAGAACCTTCGATGGTTACAACGAATTTCTGATAATCCGCAAGATCAGTTTTTCCATCCATAACATCCCTGGCTTTTATCACTTCGTAACCGTTTTTATTCAATTCCTCGATGGTGTAAGTATTCCGGCTGTAGCCCATAATTTTTCCGGGAGCCAGGGCAAAGAAGTTGGCGCCGCTGTGCCATTGTTCGCGCTCCTGTGTCCAGGGATCGGCAGTACCACCACAAAAAATGGGTTTCATGTCCATCCCCAGTTTAGACAGGGATTCGATGATATTTTTCTCCTCCACAATTTTAACATCACCATTACCGATGGCAACATGGATGGTTTTAAAACGGTTGGGGTGCATCACCACAGGCTCGTAAACCATGCACTCGTTGGTGTTGAGGAATGTAAAAACCATGTCGAGATGGATGAAAGATTCGCGCTCGGTGGGCAATTCCTGAACGATAATATGATGCGTTTCTTTTTGTTCTTTCAATTTTTCGATAACCACATCAATTCCCTGCGGCGTAGTTCGTGCACCAATCCCGATGAGCAAAATATCGTCACGGGCAATGAGCACATCGCCACCTTCGATGCTTATTTTATCGCAATCGTGGTTATTCGATTTTGCATTGAAAGTGCTGGTGTGAAAGGCTGGGTAATAATCGAAAATGGCTTCCATAATCTGCGATTCGCGCTCACGGACAGGGCTTGACATTTTACCAACCAAAACCTTGTTGTACATCGAAATGGCGGCATCGCGCGTGAAGAAGAAATTATGCAAAGGCTTCACAGCAAAACGTTTGTTGCTCAAAAAACGGGTGAGGCTGTCGCGTTGCAGCTCCACGCCTTCGATGAGGTGATTGGCCAAAGTTTCGTTATCCAGACCGAGCAAAAAGTCGTGCGCGTGCGGGTCGAAACAATTTTCGCAGACTTTGGCAACCAGATCGGTTTTAACTTTTTTATTTTTCAGGATGGCTGCGAGCAACTGTTTTACTTCAAAAACCTGGGTAGTTTTTTGCAACACTCCTCTAAACTGGGCATATTCTTCCTGTGCCACCGAAAGGTTAAGAAT
>CAIYZW010000579.1 GCA_903930725.1 uncultured Bacteroidota bacterium | reverse complement strand
GTGTCGGATTTTTCGATTTCAACACAAAAACGAGCCCGTGGCATTCCTAACCCTTCGACAATTCCAATAATTTGTTTTTCGATGGTTTCTTTAACTATTTTCCGGTTTTCAGAAATAACCGTGGCATCGGCATAAAGCTCGACGGATAATTGCTGCAGTTGTTCCTGACATTGAATTATCTGAACTTCCAGTGATGAATAATCGTTTAGCTTTTTTTCATAATCATCCTTAACCCTAAGTAAACCAGCAACATCAACAACTTTATGTTTGGTTTGTAAAAGATAAATCAGGTTAATTCGCTCCACAAGTCTGGATGCTCTTTCGGGATCAATCTCAACTTTCTCTTCGAGTTTGGCCAATTCGACGGCAATATCTTTTAAATCAATAGTATTGATTTCCAATCGTTCAAATAATCCGGAAACCTCACCAAAAAAGGTTTTTATCCGCTTTAATTCATGGGTAAGATTATTCATTGAAGCCAGAAGACCGGTATCGTTTGTCAATATTTCGAGCGAATTGACCAGCCGGGTTTTTATTTCTTCGGCATGTGTTAAAATCTCGAGCTCTTTTTCGATTTCTTCCTGTTCATCACTTTTTAACCGTGCTGTCTGCAATTCGTCAAACTGAAACCTAAAATAATCCTGTTCAATCCGGGATTTCGCTTCAATCTCCTTTAAATGCTCCAATTCGGAGGTAAGCTTTTTATATGATGCAAATTTCTGCCGATACTTTTCGAGAAAAGGACCATTTCCTGATAAACCATCCACAACTTCAATCTGAAAATCTACATCTCCGAGTGTAATGGTTTTATGTTGTGAATGAATATCCAGAAGTTTTTCGGCAAGTTCGGTTAAAAGATTGAGATTTACAGGAGTATCATTGATAAAAGCCCTCGATTTTCCAGTAGGCAGAATTTCACGGCGAAGGATTGAAAGATCCTGAAAATCGAGTTCATTTTGAATAAAAAAGTTTTCGAGACCCAGATTTACGATGTCAAAAACTCCTTCGACAACGCATTTATTTTCTTTATCCATGAGGGATTGCAGGTCGGCCCGCTGTCCTAAAATCAGCGAAAGCGCACCAAGAATGATGGATTTGCCGGCACCTGTTTCGCCGGTAATTACCGAAAAACCTTCAAAAAAATCAATCTGAAGGCTCTCGATGAGCGCATAGTTTGTTATTGATAAATGATTGAGCAAAATTTAACTATTTGACGAATTGTTTCGGAGGCAAAAATAGTCAAAATGCATTATCCCGCCGAAAAGAGAAATGAACAGCACTATTGGCCGGTGCCAGTGCCTGATGTAAGGATTTTTTGATATTCACTGGCTTTTGAGGCATCAATTTCGGTAAGAATATTCACAGCTTTGGTTTTGTCCATTGGAGCAGCTTGCGTAAAGATGTTTATCATTTCTTCGCGTTTGGCATCCATCACAAACTGAAGTAGATATAAACGTGGCTTTTCGCGGTAAGCGCGCTGCAACATCTCTAGAGAATTCATCACGCCCTGCCGGCCTTTTTCGATGTTGCCCTGCATCAGGTCCAAACCTTTGCGGTGATATTCGTACATTGCTTTTCTTACTTCCGAATAGGACGAATTTGTCAGATTTTCGCTAAGCCAGTAGCGGTTTTTCATGCCTTCAAAAGCTTTCCAACCCTTTTCGCGTGCACTTTGTGCCGAATTAACAATGGTTTGTGCCTTTTCAAAATATGGAGTTCCGCCTAAGAGGGCATACGAATCAAAATCAAACCCAAGAAAAATATAGATATAAAAAGCAACCGTGGAGGTGAGGTTTGACGTGAATGAATTTTCACTAAAATCGAGTGGCTGGCCTTCCTGCCACTGGAAATCAAAGTCGTTATCAACATAATTTAAAAGGACTGAATTGTAGGAAGTGCCGTAAACAGGCCTTCGCAGCACAAGGTTTAGTTTGCCTTTAAATTCGTCCGACGAAATTTCTTCGGTAATCGTAATGGCAATCGTACATTCAATTCGCTCATCAATTGTGTATGAATATTGTGTCCAGTGCCTTTCGTTTACAAACTCATAAAGCCCTTTGCGAAGTTCCTGAAACTTTTCCTTGTTTGATTGCTGAATCTGAGGTGCCGAAACCTGAACGGAACAGTTAAATTCCTGAGCGTTAAGACTTAGTGTAATGAAGAAAAATAAAACAAATCCAGTAATTAAGATCCGCATAGTTATGTATTGTTTCAACAACCTGATTTTTACTATTAATTTAAAGCAGTCCGGAAATTTTATCTAAAATATCTGAAGCAACTTCGCTTTTCGGTTTAACCCCAAAATCGTATTGATTTCTTGATTTATCCAAAATTGTAATTTTATTGGTTGCCACGCCAAATCCGGCTCCTGCATCATTTAAAGAGTTTAAAACGATAAGGTCGAGATTTTTAGTATGAAGCTTTTTTTGTGCATTTTCGATCTCATGATCGGTTTCGAGCGCAAAACCAACCAAAATCTGTCCGGGTTTTTTCATACCTCCGGCGGTTGCAAGAATATCTTTTGTTGGAACCAGATTAATGGCTGTGAGTGCATTTTCTTTTTTAATCTTAATTCCGGATTTTACTGCAGGCGTAAAATCGGCAACGGCAGCCGACATAATGGTTATGTCATTTTCGGGGAAAGTTGTAATGGTTTTTTCATACATCTCAGATGCCGAAACTACCTTGATAAGCTGGATAGACGGATGGCTGATAGTAAGATTTACTGGCCCCGAAACCAACGTCACTTCGGCACCTCTTTCTGCTGCTTCAATTGCCAAAGCAAAACCCATCTGACCTGAGGAAAAATTGCCGATAAACCTCACAGGATCAATGTATTCGTAGGTTGGCCCGGCAGTAATCAGAAATTTCTTTCCTTTAAACCGGAGTTTTTTTTTAAAATGCTCCCTGAGGACGTTCAGAATATTTTCGGGTTCTTCCATCCGGCCAGCTCCACAAAGCCCGCTTGCAAGTTCGCCAACTTGTGGTTCGATTAATTGGTGGCCAAAAGACAGAAGCGTTTCAACATTTTTTGCTGTGGTTGGATGCCTGTACATGTCGAGATCCATGGCAGGAGCGAAAAATACCGGACATTTGGCCGAAAGATAGGTTGTTACCAATAAATTATCAGCCATTCCCGATGCCATTTTGCTTAAAGTTGCCGCCGAAGCTGGCGCGATTATCATCAGATCAGCCCAGTTTCCCATATCAACATGGCTGTTCCAGGTTCCGTCTTTCTCGTTAAATGGATAAGTAAAAACCGGGCGTTTTGAAAGCGTGGAAAGTGTAAGTGGTGTAACAAAATCGCGGGCGTTTTCGGTCATAACAACTTGAACTTCTGCACCTTCCTTAACAAGAAGCCGTACCAAAAAAGGAATTTTATAGGCAGCGATGCTTCCTGTAATTCCAAGTAATATTTTTTTACCGTTCAGCAAAGTCTAATCGAATGATTTACCTTCAATTTTTGCGGCTTCTTTTGACGGGTTTCTGAAATAAATCTGGTCGTTCAGAAACTCATGAACAGCGATTAAAGTTGGTTTCGACAACTTCTCATAAAACTTGGCAATCTCGATTTGTTCGCGATTTTCGAATACCTCTTCAAGGTTATCGTTTGAAGTCGAAAATTCGGATATCTTTTTATTCAGTTCGTCTTTTACTTCCAAAGAAATCTGGTTGGCCCGTTTCGATAATATGGCACAAGTTTCATAAATATTACCGGTTCCTTTGCTAAAGTCGCGCATACGGCGGGTAACAGCAGTGGTGTCAGATTTGAGTTTTTTGTAATCCATAGTAGCAATTTAATTATTGTATTTGTTTTTGATCGTAAACTTTTAACTCCTTTGTAACTCTATCCTTCATAGTCTGAACTTCTTTAAAATATTTGCTTTCGGGATAAAGTGAAACAAAATCAAAATAGGCTTTTACAGCCAATTCGTATCTTTCTTTTTTCTTTTCGGTGATGCTCTTTGTGGCGTACATATAGTACGACTTAATAATTTTATATAGAATTTCTTCCTTAAAATCGGTATCAGGATAATTCTTAAGCATGTTTTCGAACGAAACTATGGCAGCCTGATAATCCTCCATTTTAAGGTACATGTTGGCAATATTATAATCCTTTAACTGCAGTTTGTACCGCAATTCATCAAGTAACAAGGTAGCTTGTTTTGCACGCTCACTGTAAGGATATTTGTTGATAAAAATCTGAAAATCAGTTATTGCTTCTTTCGAAACGGTCTGATCGAGGCTAAAACGTGGGCTGTCGAGATATTTACAATAGGCAGCCATAAAGGATGCTTCTTCGGTAAAACTGCTGCTTGGGAAACTTTGAATAAACCTGCCAAAATAGTAGCTTGCCATAACGTTATCGTGCTCATTATAATAACAATAGGCATAATAAAAGTACAATTTCTCGGCTTTGTCGGTTCCTCTGAAAATTGGGATCAATCCGTCAAATAACTGTAAAGCCCTGTAATAGTCACCTTTTTCGTAATATTCGACAGCTTTATTATACTTCATTTCATTGTCGGTACTTTTAAGCATTTTCTGGTACTTACTGCACGAAATCAGCATGATAAAAGCCAAAAGCGATAAATAAAACAAGGATTTTTTAACCATGGCGCAAAACTAATACTTTTTAATGGAATTGATAACGTGAGGGTTGGTCAAATATTTTGATTCGTGTTTTTCTAAACTTACATCGGTGCTGCTTTACTTAATTTTCGACACAATTTGAAAAACAAGTTAATTAGTTATAGTTTTGCACGACTTTAAAAATAAAATAAACTGTTATGGATATTTTTGAAAAAATCTCAACCAATTTTGGTCCGCTTGGCAAATACAGTCAGGAAGCTTTCGGGTATTTTATGTTCCCAAAACTCGAAGGCGAATTAGGCCCGCGCATGAACTTCATGGGAAAAGAAAAATTGAACTGGAGCATCAATAATTATCTTGGGCTGGCAAACCATCCTGAAGTTAGAAAAGTTGATGCCGAAGCAGCAAAACAATGGGGTCTGGCTTATCCGATGGGTGCCAGAATGATGTCGGGACATACCAAGTATCACGAACAATTGGAGCGCGAATTAGCCGCTTTTGAACAAAAAGAAGATGCTTTCCTGCTCAATTATGGTTATCAGGGAATGGTTTCGATTATTGATTCGTTGGTTGACCGGAAAGATGTAATTGTTTATGATTCGGAGGCACATGCTTGTATTATAGATGGTTGCCGGCTTCATTTCGGAAAACGGTTTGTGTATCCACACAACAACATGGAAAATCTTGAAAAGGAACTTACGCGTGCCGAAAAGCTGACCAGCCAAACCGGAGGAGGTATTTTATTAATTACTGAAGGTGTTTATGGAATGTCGGGCGATCTTGGAAAATTGAAAGAGATTGTTGAATTAAAAAAGAAGTTCAATTTCAGGATTCTTGTTGATGATGCACACGGTTTTGGAACGATGGGTCCAACTGGCAGAGGCACCTCCGAACATTTGGGCGTTATGGATGAAATTGACCTCTATTTTGGGACTTTTGCCAAAACAATGGCCGGAATCGGTGGTTTTGTTGCCAGCAAAAAAGTTATCATTGATTATCTGAGATACAATCTTCGTTCGCAGATTTATGCAAAATCGTTGCCAATGGCCATGGTTATTGGTTCTCTTAAACGTCTCGAACTGATTCAGACTGAAACCGGCCTTCGTGAAAACTTGTGGAAAATCGTGGCAAAACTTCAAAACGGTCTCAAAGAAAAGGGTTTTGACATTGGAAATACAGAATCACCGGTAACGCCTGTATTTTTCTTAGGGGGTGTTCCTGAAGCAACCCAAATTACTTTTGATCTTAGAGAGAACTTTAATATTTTCTGTTCTATCGTTTCTTATCCGGTAATTCCAAAAGGACTGATTATGCTTCGACTGATCCCGACGGCAGTTCACTCATACGAGGATGTTGATTACACCATTGATGCTTTTACTAAAATCAAGCAAAACCTTGACGACGGAAAATACTCATCAGGAAAAATGGTGAATGCACAGGATTTTATGTAAGAAATTAAATTTTAAGGATTTAAAAACCCATGAAGTTGTTCATGGGTTTTTTTATCTTTGCCGTTAAAAAGGGGAAATACGCTCATGGATGAAATGCTTGACAGAAATAAAAGAACTGTATCAAATTTTGTTACAATAATTCTGAATTCGACCTCCTATTTTTTACTTTCATTTCTATTCATGTACCTTATCGGGCAAATCTCGGTGGCTGTCGCAGCGATGCAATTCAACTTCACCAGCGTCCTTTATTATTACAAACTAATCTTTACCATTGATACCTATTCATGGACACCTGATGCTGTAAAGCTCCTGTTCAGCCTGGCTCCCATTGTATCGTTATTGATGGGAATTATCCTCTTTGTACTTTATTTTAACCTCACCACCAACACCATGAAGTTTAAAGTTTTCTTTTTATGGTGTTTTATTCATGGAATTGTATGGTTTTTTGGCGCTTTGGTAGCAGGTACCTTGCTTGATAAAGGTATTGGCTATGTGGTAATGTATTTTTATTTATTAGATACCGCGAAATTAATCCTTACCCTTCTTTCGATTGCTGTAATGCTTTTTATTGCAGCATTAAGTACCAGGGGATTTTTGTTTTCCGCAAACTCTTACTTTAACGAACTTAATGAGCATAACCGTACTTTCTTTGTTTTTGCCCAGGTTGTACTACCAATAATCATTGGAACCGCAATAATAATCATCTTTAAATTCCCTAAAATAAACGTTTATGAGCTATTTGTTTTAGCTACCAACATATTAATAATCATCCCGGTATTGTTAAGATACAACTCTTTTCCAACTTTATTTTTCGAAGAACATCCTTTCAAAATAACTTTGGATAAAACCGGCTTGGTAATGGCAATTACCGCACTTGTATTGTTTCGGGTGGTTTTTGAATTTGGAATTAAATTTGGTTAATTAGCCCCATAATATTGGCTAATCATCTTACTCACGAAATATTCAACCGGGGCGTAATCGTCGGTAAGTACGGGAATATTTTCGGGAATATCCAATGTAATTTTTTTGGATAAAAACACATTCATCACACTATCCTGACTAACTAAACCATTTGCCGGCAAATCGCCTTTTAGGGCTACAAGCATTATGTTTTGGATAATGTCCCCATTTTTCGGATCATTCACAGCAAAGAAAAGCACTCTTTTAAAAACCTGCCGGAAGGTTTTAGCCTCCGATAAAAGGAATAAGTTGCCCCGGTTTTGAATGGATGAAATGATATTCACAATTACAAGCCCGCTATCGGTAAGTGCATCATATTGATGTTGAACGAATTCGCGTGTGGTTAGCTGAAAAGGTAGCGTAAACTGCGAATTAAATACGTCGGTAAGAATTGCATCGTATTTTCGATTGTTATGTTTGAAAAAGGTACGTGCATCTTCATGGAAAATAGTCAGATTTGGATCATCTTTTAGCTTGAAATGTTGCCGTGCAAGATTGGTAAGTTGCTGATCAATTTCGACAACATCAATTCTCCTGTTGGGATATTTTTCCAGGAAATATTTCGGATAGGCATATCCCGAACCTCCCAACATCAGCACATTCTTAAATCCGGGATAAAAATGAGCAGCCAAATCGTAATATTTAAGGTATGGAAAAACGAGGCCATCTTCTTCTAAAAACATGGCCGAACTTCGCTCATCGTTAATCCTCATGAATTTAACCTGTTTTCCTGATTTTGAATCTTCTGCATCATAAATCATAACGCGGTTGTACAAAGTATCTTCATCAACAAAACTTCGTGTTTTTGTGTGAGCTCGCATATAAAAATATCCGGCAACAAGTAAAACTGAAATGGCAAGAAGACCCTCTGCCCACCTTTTAAACACGACAAAAATGGCTAAAGCTGTAAATATAAGAAGAACAGCAATCAGGTAAACAAGGCTTGAGGAACCAAAAAACGGTATCAGATAAAAACCACCTGCAAAGGTCCCGGCGATGCTTCCGACGGTGGAAATGGCGTAAAGATTTCCAACGGTTGAACCTGATTTTTGCAACGAATGAATCTTTAGTTTAACGGCAAATGGCGAAACCATCCCAAGAAAAAGACTCCCGGGGGCAAACAAAATCATGGATGATAAAACTGCCAGCCAACGAATATCGAAAAACTGATGTGACAAATTCCTCAATATAAAATCTTTGGATATGGCTGTCATCAGGATGGCTACTCCGGCAAACAGGATGATCATCCCAAAAATGGCATATTCTGGCTTATGGTCGGAGAGTTTGCCACCCAGAAAATAGCCCAGACTGAGGCTGCCAAGAATTATTCCGATCAGGCTTGTCCAGACAAAAAGTGAAGTACCAACATACGGGCCGAGCACCCGTGCTCCCACAAGCTCAAAAACCATGACCAAAGCCCCGCAAACAAAAACTATTACTTCCAGGAGAAATTTTTTCATTTACGGGGATTTGTCAAAGCTACATTATTTCGATTTTACAACACTGATTTTTGTAGCCATCCAAGCCTTGCAATCAAATATTTTGACCAGATAAATTCCGTTTTCAAATGTGGCCGTCGAAAGCCGGATTTCTTTTAAATCGGGCGAAGTTTTGATAATTAGTTTTCCCGTGAAGTCGAAAATATGAATGGTTTGAATTTTTGTGGTAGAAGAAATTGTCAAAAATCCGTCTTTTACAGGATTTGGATACACTTTAATGCCTTTCTTCAGAAGTTCATCAATGCCAATGGTGCTGTCAACGGTAATATAATCCTGAATAATTTTAGTATCCGATCCAAACTGATTTTGAACAATAAGTGTTACATCGTAAATACCAGGTTCCACGTAAGTTATTGCTGGATTTTGCTGGCTTGAGGAAGGCGGATCTCCACCTTCAAATGTCCAGGCCCAATTGGTGGGCGTATTTGTGGTAAGGTCGGTAAAATTAATGGTTTCGCCCATGCGAATGTGCGTGGTGTCAGCCTCAAAATCGGCAACCGGCAATAAAGGAGGCGCGCTGCAATTAACGAGCGCTTTCCAACCCTGCATGGTTTCGGAATAATCGGAATGAAACTGGAAAGTAAGTGCACCGCTTGCATTGGTGGCAGCAACAGTTCCTGGTGAATTTGTTCCACAATAAGTCCCCATCAAAGGCGCTGTTGTGGATGAACCATTATAAATTTTTAACCAGTCATAATCGCAGGCTGATTGATATTCGACATCAAACATCAGGAACTCCACAATCATCTTAGCTCCCAAAGTACCAGGAACGAAAGTCATTGTAATATCCTGATT